>JAFZMK010000115.1 GCA_017553285.1 Rhodocyclaceae bacterium | reverse complement strand
CCGCCGGTGTTGTGGAGTTCGTCGTAGGCGATGGTCTTCTGCTCATCTTGCACGTCCGCGATGCGCTTCAAGTGATATTCCTCGTAGAGCTTCGGAATCACGGGCAGGAGAACTTCGTCGCGCAGGAAGTAGTTTTTTGCCGCGAGTTGGCGAGCGAACATGTACATGGCGGCGGTGCGCAGCATCCCTTCGGGGGTTTTGCCGCCGATTACGTCGTTGAGGTCAATCGAGATGACGCGGGTTTCTGAACTGAGTTCAAAGCGCGTGCGACCGGCAAACAAGGCATAGCTGGACGTGGCGACACTCAGGCAGCGGTACATGTATTTGAGCAGCGGCTCCGACGAACCGGGAATGGTGGCGTCCTTGAACAGGTCGCGGATGGATTCGTCGTTGAGGTAGGCGGAGAAGTCCGGCAGGATGGGCACGGCCTGGCGCTGGGCAAGTGCGGCTTCGCGCACATGACCGGCTTCAAAGAGCATGTCGGTGACTTCCCACCAGGTTGCATCCGCCCACCATTCTTCCGGGTGTTTGTCTTTGAGGCCGGAGGATTCGAGCAGTGCGTCGACAGTATGGTCGACCAGTGGCTCATACAGGTGCGGGTTCTGGGTGGCGCGGTCTTCGTAGGCAATGCGGATGAGCATTTCGGCGACCTGCGAGCATCCCGGCGGCGCTTCGCGCTTGGCCGGATCGGTGCAGAACAGGGTGAGCAGGTCGACGAGAAATTCTTGCTCCCGCGTGGTCGGGAAGCGCGCGCCAAGCTGGGTGTCGAATGGGTTTGTGCCGTATTCCAGCGAATTTTGCAGACGTAGATAGACTGCTTCGTTTTTGCGATGTTCCGGTAGCGAATCCTGAATCAACTGGATCAGGCCGGACGACGATGGGCCGACATCAATGATGGTCATCAACGGCAGACGGACATTGCCGGGGCGGTGTACCGTTGCCGAGTTCATCGAGTTCATCAGCACCGATTTGCCCGAACCCGGCGGTGCGGAAATCAGTTCAATCCAGGTGTCTTGCAGGCGAGAGCCAAGCTGAATGGGGTAGATTTTACCGTCGGGCGTGCGCACGACCAGTGAGCCAGTCTCGCCCCACGGTGTCGCGGGGCGCTGCAACGGCAGCAGGTAGAGTGCGTCCGGAAGCGGTGGCACCATGCGGTTGGCAACGTTGCGGCAGGTGAAGCCGGGGATGGTCGATGACCAGGCGGCCATCGGGTCGCCATGTACGGAAGTCATCTGGCAGATGCCCCATGCCTGGATGGATTTTTCCAGCGCGGCCATGCGGCGCTTGACTTCCCGTTCATTCTCCGCCCAGGTGGAGACGGTGAATTTCATCAGGCAAATGGCGTCTTCCTTGGATTGCTCTTTGAGGTCGACGAAAGATTGCTGGATTTGCTTGTTGGCCGGAAGCATCCCGACGAACGAGACGAGCATCTGCCGCGCGCGCATCGCGTCCATCCCGCCGGGGTTGATGTCGATGCGCACCCGCCAGGGAATTGTGCGGTCGATGGTGGCAAACAGTTGCGAGAATGGCTGCGGCTCTTGCGGACCGAGTTCCATCGACAGGTTGCCGTGCCACAGTTCATCGGTCTGGATGATGTCGCTGCGGATGGTGACATTGTTGGTGCAAATCTGGTAGCTGATTTTGGGCGGCACCAGGTCGGAATGGTCTTGCTTGTCTTCACGACCGTGCGGGATGAAACGGTCGCCCGGCAGCACGGGGCGGAATTTTTGCGCGGTGCGCTCGCGGTTGACCATGATGCGGATGCGGCGCACAGCATCGTGTGCGCTGATGGGGCGCAGCATGATGCCAGGGCGTCCATCCACGCCGCACTTCTCGAAGTCGTCCTTGATGCGTTCCAGAATGGTGTCATGCCGGTATTTCATCGACATGAGCACTGCCGCCGGGTTTTGCCCGTGGCTGATGCGCGGCAGCTTGTGCTTTTTGGCGTCTGCTGCCCGTTCTTTGCGTTCGTGCTTGAGTTCCTCTTTGGTCATGATGCTGGTGTGGGTATACACCAGCATCAGGTTTTGCTCCCAGGCGACCAGCGGGGCGTTGCGGCGCACGCGGTCAAGAATGATGTCTTCCGAGCGCAAGCCAATGCGACGGGCGGCATGAATTTGCGGCTCTGCCAGGCGCATGAGTTCGTCGGTGGCGCGGGCGGGGTCGCGTTCAAAACCCAGCGTGATGGAATGACCGTAGCGGTTCATGTAGCCGTTCATCTTCAGGCGCAACTGTTCGACCATGCCCGCAAAATCATTGTCCGAGAGCAACTGGTAGGTTCCCTGCACGTCAAAGACGCTCAACAGCGAGAGGTTTTCGTCGACGAGGATGTAGGGATCGCGCCAGTCCGGGTGCAGGCGGATGTCATCTTCGGTCAGCCCCAGAGCGGTCGCCAGTTCGCAATACCCAGCGAGGTCTTTGCCAACCCAATACTTCGCCACGTATGCCATCACGTCTTCGAGTGCGGCCACGCCTTTGTCCAGAATGCTACCCATGCTGCACTTCTCCTTGCTGCTGCTTGTTCGGGTCTGTTATCACGTAGTGCAGGACGTTTTCCCAGTCCTGAAAGGGATGTTTTTCCAACGTGTCCTGTATCAGGTCGTCGGCGGCATCGGCAGACAGAAAAGGCGTTTTTTCCGGATCGAAAATAACGGCAAGGTCGCGCAGCTTCGTCTGCGCCGTTTGCTTGTCCTTTTCGTCCTTGACGCGGATGAGCGCCTCGGCAAAGGCGGCGGGTTTGTCGGTTTGCCGCCACGCCATGTTTGTGTAGGCGCTGTGCAGTTTCAGCCAGTCGTGCAGCGCGCGGGCGCGGTTTTGCATGGCTTCGTCGCCTGCGCGCAGTGCAATCAGGATGGTGCGCTGCAAGTGGTTGAGATCCTGACGGCTCAAGCCGGGCAGGAAGGCAAGGGTTGCGGCATCGTCCGGGGCGATTTCGCCCAGGTGCAGGCTGATGTGACAAATCGGGCAGACTACGGCTAGGTTCTCGGGGCGGATGTCGCGGTGATTGTCGTTGAGGTTGTGGACGTGGTTGTGTGCGGATTGGAATCCGCAGTACATGCAGCACAGTTCGCCGTCGTCCAGCAGTACCTGTTGGCGCTGATCAGCGGTCAAATCCGGTTCGATGGCGGTAGAGTGCGCTTCGTCGTCGCCCCAGATGCGCACCTTGGTCGTGAGCGGCAGGGGCGGGTATTCGATTGTGTTCCAGGCAATCGCTTGCGCTGCGTCTTCCGGCTGTGCGGGGGCGCTGGCAGCCATGAAGCCGTTGCACACGGCTTGCTGCCGCGCTTCGGGCGACATGTTGGGTTCCGCCGCGTCAGAGGTGGACGGCGGCGCAGGTTCCGGCTGTTGTGCTTCGTTCATTGTGCAGGGGCGGGTTTCGGGGGTATCGCGCAGCTTGTGCGCGACACCCCCTTCCCTTGGACGAAGATTGTGTGGGGTTACTCTTCCGGAATGCCGATGGTTTCACCGCCACGGGCGAGCACAAACCCAGTCGCGCCGAGCGCGGCACCGCCCATGATGGGGGTGACGATCTGGCCGCCCTGGATGTGGCTTTGCTCGCCTTCTTTGCCTTTGCGGAACCAGTTCCAGCCGCCGTAACCAGCGCAGCCCAGACCGGCAAACTTGAAGATGGTGCCCAGGCTTTTCTTGGCGGATTCGGACTGCGTGGCCGCAGTCTCGAACATCCCGGCGATGCCGTCGGCGTGCGCGGACGACGTGACCAGCATCAGGCCGAGGAAGGT
>JAFZMK010000114.1 GCA_017553285.1 Rhodocyclaceae bacterium | reverse complement strand
TTCGCGGAAGCTGCCGCCGAAGCAGGCGTGACGCTGGCGCTGGCAACACTTGAAGGCTTGTCGGGCGCGTTTGATTTGCTCCTCAACGCCACCGCCAGCGCGCTGGCGGGCGAGGCGCTGCCGCTGCCCTGGGTGCGCGGCCTGCTGGCGCCCGGCGCGCTAGCGTATGACATGGTCTATGCCGCGCAAGACACACCATTTCTGGCAGACGCCCGTCGCCACGGTGCCGCCATCGTCGCCGACGGCTTGGGAATGCTGGTCGAACAAGCGGCGGAAAGTTTTCTGCTCTGGCGCGGCGTGCGCCCGCAAACGGACGAAGTGCGCCGCGCGCTGCGCGCCAGCCTGCAAGCGTCATGAACCGCATCGCCCGCCGTTTTCGCCGCGCGCTGCTGGGCATCGTGCTGCTGGCGCTGTTCTGGCATTTGTGGGTGTTGGGCAACGTGCTGGTCTGGACGGTTGTGCCGGTGACGGGAACCAGTTTCATGCGCCAGCGGGCGGTGGAAAGCGATTTGACGGTCATCCCCGAACAGCACTGGGTGCGCTATGAGGACATTGCCGAACCCGTCATCCGCGCCGTGATTGCCGCCGAAGATGACCGCTTCATGGCGCACAACGGCTTTGACTGGAAAGCGATGCGCCGCGCGTTCGACCGCAACCGGCAAGCCGGCGGGGCGGTGGCGGGCGGCTCGACCATCAGCCAGCAACTGGCGAAAAACCTGTTTCTGTCTTCTTCGCGCAGCTATCTGCGCAAGGCCGAAGAGGCGCTGATTACCGTGGCGCTGGAAACCTGCTGGAGCAAGCGGCGCATCGTTGAGGTCTATCTCAACGTCGTCGAATGGGGCGAAGGCATCTTCGGCATCGGCGCTGCTGCCCAACATTACTACCGCCTGCCGCCGCAGGCGCTCAATGCCGCCGATGCGGCGCATCTGGCGGTGATGCTGCCCAACCCGCGCCGCTATGAAGAACGCTTCACGCCCCGGCTGCATGAACACGCCAGCCGCGTGCGCCACCGCATGAACAAAAGCGAAATCCCCGAATAGTGGCGGCGATGTCGCAGCCGGGCAGGGTGGCGGTGCGGGGAAAACGGGGCGGGTATTTTCTTTGCGCGGCGCGCGGCTATAATGCGCGGTTCTCTGTCAAATTGTCTTGCCATGTCCCGAAAACTCATTATCGGCAACTGGAAAATGAACGGCAGCCTCGCTGCCAACGAGGCGCTGGCGCGTGCGCTGACCACTGCCGGGCTGGAAGAAAAGCCGGTCGATTGCGCCGTCTGCCCGCCGTCCGTGTATCTCGCCCAGATGGCGGGGCTGCTGCAAGGTTCTTCGCTGCTGCTGGGCGCGCAAACCGTACATGCCCGCGAAAGCGGCGCGTTCACCGGCGACGTGAGCGCCGCGATGCTCGCCGAACTGGGCTGCAAACTGGTGCTGGTCGGCCATTCCGAGCGCCGCGCCGGGCACGGCGAGAGCAGCGAACAGGTGGCAGCACAGGCGCTGGCCGCCGCCCGCGCCGGTCTGACCCCGGTCGTCTGTGTGGGCGAATCGGCAGATGACCACGACGCCGGTCTGATGCAAGATGTGGTGATTGCGCAACTGGCACCGCTGGCGGGGCTGGAAGTCGAAGCGGGCGTGCTGCTGCTGGAAAAACTGGTGCTGGCCTACGAACCCATCTGGGCGATTGGCTCGGGCGAGGCGGCGACCCCGCAATATGTCAGCGTGGTGCTCGAATGCATCCACGAATGGCTGGCGGAGGCAGCACCGGCGCTGGCAGAAGAAGCCTTGCCGCGCGTGCTCTACGGCGGCAGCGTGCGCCCCGACAACGCCAGCGAAATGCTCTCCCTGCACGCCTGTGGCGGCCTGCTGGTGGGCGGTGCTTCGCTGGTGGCAGAAGAATTCATTGCCATCTGCTCTGCGGCAGCGGCGCAGGTCTAACACGTAAAGACAACAACGGACGAACGAAAATGACCGATACGACGTATAGCTGGATTTTTTCTGTACTGCTCTCCCTGCACGTCATGGTGGGGGTGGGCGTGGTCGGCCTGGTGCTGTTGCAGCACGGCAAAGGGGCGGACGCCGGCGCGGCCTTTGGCGGCGGCTCGGCGGGCAGCCTGTTTGGCTCTTCGGGTTCGGCAAACTTTTTCAGCCGCACCACGGCGGCGCTGGCGACGGTGTTTTTCCTCACCAGCCTGGGGCTGGGCGTGATTGCCGACCGCGCCGGAAAAAGCGCCGGTCCGGAAAGCATCATGAGCGGCGTGGAAGAACCGGCTGCCGTGCCTGCGCTGGAAGGCGACGTGCCGCAACCGGCAGCGGCGGAATCTTCCGCGCTGCAAGATGGCAACACCGAGGTTCCCGCGCCGCAGCCCGAAAAAGACGCCCCGGCGGGTGTTTCGGGCAACGTGGATGCGGTGCCAAAATGATGCAGTGCAGCGTGATTCGTTGTTGAAACTGGCAAAGCACGCTATAATTTTCGTTTCCCGCCGACGTGGTGAAATTGGTAGACACG
>JAFZMK010000113.1 GCA_017553285.1 Rhodocyclaceae bacterium | reverse complement strand
GTCTTTCATGAACAGCGCCGGGTCGTTGCGCGCCAGCTCGCGCAGGCGCGCATCGTCCAGACTGACATAGGCAAACGTGTCCGCAAGCACTTCCTGCACCATGGTGCTCTTGCCCACCTGCCGCGCGCCTGTGACCAGCACCACCTTGAACTGCCGCATCAGACGGGCAAGCGCCTTTTGCGCCTCACGCTGAACGTACATGATGCCTCCCTGCAAGCCTGGTGAAATTAGGTAGCAGACTACCATAATTCACCACCCCAAGCCCGTACCCGCTTCGTCCAGCGTGGCGCGGGGCGGTCATCTTTGTGCGATTTTCCCGTGCATCGCGATGATTGACCCAAAAACTGCGCGCGCCGCGCGCCCCTCTGCCAAAAATGCCCTACTGCGCCTGCGCCGCAAGCGGCAGCGAGATGACCAGCGGGGCGCCGTGGTGGTGTTCAATGCGGATGGGGGTGTGGAAGACTGTGCTCAGCAGGGTCTCGTCGAGTACGTCGGCGACCGCGCCGCAGCGCACGAGCCGCCCTTCGCTGACAAGCGCCAGGCGGGTGCAGTAGCGGGCGGCGAGGGTGAGGTCGTGGATGGCGACGATGACGCCGCGCCCGCCGGCGGCATAGGCTTGCAGCGCCTGCAAGATGGTGTGTTGATAGTGCAGGTCCAGACTGGCGACGGGTTCGTCCGCCAGCAGTACGCGCGGTTGACCAGCCAGTACGCGGGCGAGCCAGACGCGGGCGCGCTCGCCGCCGGAGAGTTCGCGCACGGAACGGTTGCGCAGCGCCACAGTGCCGGTTTGCGCCAGCGCCGCGTCGACGGCGGCGGGGTTTTCGTCGTTCCACGGCAGACGCCCAAGACGCACGATGTCTTCGACGCTTAACGCCCAGGCGCTTTCTGCGCTTTGCGGCAGCAGGCCAATTTGCTGCGCGCGCAGGCGTGGCGAAAGACTGGCGAGCGGCGTGCCGTCCAGCCAGCATTCGCCCTCGTACTCGCGCAATCCTGCCAGACAATGCAGCAGCGTGGACTTGCCCGCGCCGTTCGGCCCAATCAGGCCGAGCAGTTCGCCGGCGCGCAGTTCCAGCGAGACGCCCGCCAGTCGGGGCGGTAGACCAAGATTGCGGGTGGCGAGCAGCGGCGTGTTCATTCTCGATATTTGCGAATCAGCCAGAGGAAAAACGGCGCGCCAATAAACGAGGTAATCACGCCCAGACGCAATTCCTGCATGGCGGGCAGGTGGCGGACGACGATGTCGGCGGCAACGACGAGAATCGCGCCGCCTAGCGCGGAAGGCACGAGCAGGCGGTCAGGGCGGTGGGCGACGAACGGGCGCAACATGTGCGGCACGACCAGCCCGACAAAGCCAACGTTGCCCGCCACCGCCACCGATGCGCCCAGCAGCAGAGCAACACCAATGATGACCAGACGGCTGCCGCGCGTCACGTTTAGCCCGAGGCTTTGCGCGCAGTCTTCGCCTAGCGTGAGCGCGCTGAGCAAGCGGCGCTGCGGCCACAGCAGGGCAAAACCGGCAACAAAGGCGGGCAGCAGAAAATACAGATGACGGTTGCCGCGCTCGGCCACCGAGCCGAGCAGCCAGAACACCAGTTCCTGCATGGCAAACGGGTTCGGTGCGAAATTGAGCACGGCGGCCAGCGCCGCCCCCGCGATGCTGGAAACCGCCAGCCCCGCCATAATCAAGGTGGCGGCGCGCGGCGAGCGCCCCGCCAGCGCCAGCATGAAAAAGAGCGTCAGCGCCGCGCCCGCCATGCCCGCCAGCGCGGGAGCGAGTTCGCCTGCGGCGGCGAAGAAGTGGTAATAAAACACGATGGCCGCGCCCAGTGCCGCGCCGGGGGCGGCGCCGGTGAGGCTGGGGTCGGCCAGCGGGTTGCGCAGC
>JAFZMK010000112.1 GCA_017553285.1 Rhodocyclaceae bacterium | reverse complement strand
TTTCTGTACGGGGCTATCTAACCACGTTTTGCCCGTTTTGCAGTGTTGAAAAGTTGGCATTTGTCGGCAAAAAATTGAAAAAAGTTGACCTTAGCCCAGTAACAGGGCGTCTTCGTCGAGGGTTTCGTTGCGGGTGCGCTCAAACATGTGCAGCAGGTCGGGCACGTCCATCTGGTCGCGCTCTTCGCCCTGTACGTCGAGCACGACTTGCCCACGGTGCAGCATGACGGTGCGCGTGCCGTAGTCCAACGCCTGCCTCATGCTGTGCGTGACCATCATGGCGGTGAGCTGGTTTTCGCGCACAATGCGGGCGGTGAGTTCCAGCACGAAGGCGGCGGTTTTGGGGTCCAGCGCGGCGGTGTGTTCATCCAGCAACAAGATGCGCGAGGGCTGGATGGCTGCCATGAGCAGACTGACCGCCTGCCGCTGGCCGCCGGAGAGCAGGCCGATGCGGTCGGTAAGGCGGGATTCCAGCCCGAGGCCGAGAATGGCGAGTTTTTCGCGGAAGAGGTCGCGCCGTTCGTCATTGAGGGCAAAGCGCAGGTCGCGCGGCTGCCCGCGCGAGAGCGCCAGCGCCATGTTTTCTTCAATGGTGAGGGCTTCGCAAGTGCCCGCCATGGGGTCTTGAAAGACGCGGGCAACACGGGCGGCGCGGCGGTGCGCGGGCTGGTGGGTGACGTCTTCGCCGTCGATGCTGACGGTGCCCCGGTCGAGCATGATGTCGCCAGCGATGGCGTTCAGAAAGGTGGATTTGCCCGCGCCGTTGCTGCCAATGACGCTGACAAACTGGCCGGTGGGGATGGTCAGCGTCAGCCCGCGCAGCACGGGGTTTTCAATCGGCGTGCCGGGGTGGAAGGTGACGAAGAGGTTTTCGGCTTTCAGCATGGCGTCATTCCCCGCTGGCTTTTTTCGGCAACAGGCGGCGCTTGATGAGCGGCAGCACGAGCACGATGCTGACCAGCGCGGCGGTGACAAAGTTCAAATCCTGCGATTGCAGGCCGAGGGCGTCGAAGGACAAGGCGAGCGTGATGAAAAAGCGATACAGCACGGCGCCGAGAATGACGGCGAGCGTGGTGACAATGAGACGGCGCGAGGGCAGCAGGTTTTCACCAATGATGACGGCGGCAAGGCCAATGACGATGGTGCCAATGCCCATGGAAATGTCCGCACCGCCCTGACTTTGCGCAAACAGCGCACCCGCCAGCGCGACCAGCGCGTTCGACAATGCCAGCCCCGCCATAATCAGCCAGCCGGTGGCAACGCCTTGCGCGCGCGCCATGCGCGGGTTGGCGCCCGTGGCACGCATGGCCAAGCCAATGCGGGTGGCGAAAAAGGCGTCCAGCAATAATTTGATGACCAGCACGATGGCGGCAAGCAGCAGCGGTTTGCCCAAGCCGCTGGGGGAATCCAGCAAAATCGGCGGCAGCGCGAGGGTGAAGACGGTGGGTTCGGTAATCAGCGGCATGTTGGGCTTGCCCATGATGCGCAGGTTGATGGAGTAGAGCGCAGTCATCAGCAGGATGCCAGCGAGCAAGTCCATGATTTTTAGCCGCACGTTGAACCAGCCGGTGATGAAACCGGCAATGCCGCCAGCGAAAAAGGCGGCGGCGGTGGCGAGAAAGGGGTTGGAGCCGTGGGCAATGAAGGTGGCGGCGACCGCGCCGCCCAGCGGGAAACTGCCGTCGACGGTGAGGTCCGGAAAATTGAGTACGCGAAAGGAAATGAGAACACCCAGGGCAACCAGACCGAAAATCAGCCCGATTTCCATCGCGCCCATGAATGCGTACAAGGTCATGCGTGTTTCTGCCTGTGAGGGGGCGGCGCGCGTTGGCGGCGCGCCGCCCGGGGTGGGTGAGGAAAATGCGCTTATTCGAGGACTTCGTCGGCTTCTTTCAGCAGGGCTTCGGGAAGTTCGACGCCTTGCGCGGCGGCGGATTTCTTGCTGAGGAAGAGACGCACGTTTTCGCTGCGCGAGGAGGCAATGTCGCCCGGTTTTTCACCGCGCAAAATGCGCGCGACGACTTTGCCAGTCTGCTTGCCCAGATCGGTGTAATTGACCCCCAGCGCGGCAATGGCACCACGGGCGACGCTGTCGGTGTCGGAGGCAATGAGCGGGATTTTCAGGTCGTTGGCGACACGCACCATGGATTCGTAGGAGGAGACGACGTTGTTGTCCAGACTGGTGTAGATGAGGTCAACCTTGCCGCCCAGCGAGCGGGTGGCAGAGCTGACATCGACCGTGCGCGGCGCGGCAGCTTCGACCAGTTCCATGCCGCGCTCAGGCAGCAGTTTCTTGAACTCGGTATTGACCACAACGGAGTTGGCTTCGCCGGGGTTGTAGACGATGCCGACACGCTTGGCTTCGGGCAGCACTTTCTTGATGAGGTCAATCTGGCGGGTGAGTTCGAGACCGTCGGAAATGCCGGTGACGTTGGTGCCGGAAGGTTCCCACGAGGGGACAAGCTGGGCTTCGATGGGGTCCGTCACTGCCGCGTAGACCACGGGGATGGTTTTGGTGGCGGAGACCACGGCTTGCGCCGAGGGCGTGGCAATGGCGACGATGACCGCCGGTTTGTCGCCAATATATTTGCGGGCAATTTGCGCGGCAGTGCCGGGGTTGCCTTGCGCGCTCTGGAATTGCCAGGTGATGTCCTTGCCTTCGACAAAACCTTCTTCCTTGAGCTGTTCGCGGATGCCGTCGCGCACGGCGTCCAGCGCCGGGTGTTCGACAATGGCGGTGACGGCGACCAGTTGCGGTTCGGCCAGCGCCGCGCCGCTGATGCCGAGAGCGACCGCTACGGCGGCCAGTTTGCGGTAAAGACCCTTGCTGTGCATCATCGGGAATGCTCCTGTTCAAAAATGTTGACGGGGTGGTGGCAAAACCCGTTTTTTACCACGTCGCAGAACGCGAGGATGGAAATTTTTGACAGTTTTCTGCGTTTTTGGGACTTCGGGGCAGAAAATGAGCGTCTCGCCGCTTTCGCGCGGCTGCGTGTACAGTGTTGCTTTCGCTGTTTTGGAAGGTTTTGCGCATGAAGGACGCTTCGCCGCTTCCCGCCGCTTTCGTACTGCTCGGCCCCACGGCCAGCGGCAAAACGGCGCTGGCGCTGGCATTGGCGCAGCATTTTGCGGTGGAAATCATCAGCGTGGACTCGGCACTGGTCTATCGCGGCATGAATATCGGCACCGCCAAGCCCACGGAGGCAGAGCGCGCCGCCTGCCCGCATCATCTCATCGACATTCTGCCGCCTACGCAAAGCTACACGGCGGCGCGCTTTGCGGAAGATGCCACGCGCCTGATGCGCGAAATCACCGCGCGGGGGCGCGTGCCGCTGCTGGTGGGCGGCACGATGCTGTACTTTCGCACGCTGATTGAGGGCATGGCACAGTTGCAGGGGGCGGATGCACAGCTTCGCGCGGCGCTGGATGAAGAGGCGCGCGAACACGGTTGGC
>JAFZMK010000111.1 GCA_017553285.1 Rhodocyclaceae bacterium | reverse complement strand
GGTGCCGCCAATCGCCTGTCCAATCATGTGTACCATCCAGTCCGTCGTTTTGCCCTTGGCCACCAGCGTGTTGAGCGCCCAGGTCGCCGTCCACATGATGTTGCTGCGCGCCTCATAATCCTTCGGATTTTTCACGGCAATGCGGCTGCTGTGAATGAGCGAGCGCAGCAGCCCCTCCATCAGATAATCCGAAGTGTTGTCGTCCGCGCCGGAGAAATACTGCTCCAGAATGTGCGACATGATGTCAAAAAAGCCCGCCACCATCTGTTTTTGCGGCAGCGTGTAGGTAAACTCCGGATTCAGAATGGAAAAATGCGGGAACAGCGCCGTCCCGAACACCTTGCCAATTTTCTGTTTTGTCGCCGTATTGGTAATCACCGCGCCGCCATTCATCTCCGAGCCGGTGCCGACCATCGTTAGCACGCAGCCCACGGGGATGGTTTTTTCCGTCGGCTCCTCGTGGCGCAGGAAAAAGCGCTCCCACGGGTCGCCCTCGCACCACGCCGCCGCCGACACCGCCTTGGAATAGTCGCAGCACGAGCCGCCACCCACGGAGAGGATGAGGTCTGCGTTGCAGTCGCGCGCGCGCTGCGCGCCCTCGCGCAGCTTGTCCAGCGTGGGGTTGGGCATCACGCCCGCGTCTTCGGTCACCGTTTTGCCGGCGGCCTCCAGCATGGCGCGCACCGTGTCGTAAATGCCGTTTTGCTTGATGGAGCCGCCGCCATACACCAGCAGCACGTTTTTGCCATAGCGCGCCAGCTCCTGCGGCAGTTGCTGCATGGCGTCCTTGCCAAAGTGCAGGCGCGTGGGGTTGTGGTAGGTGAAATTGCCAAGCATGGGTTTTCTCCGGTTCGTGGGTGAAAGGCAACGCGCTTCGTGTGCGTGTAGCGCCCATTTTAGGCGAAGCACCGCCCGAAGGCTTGACGAGGCGGTGCTACCAGTTCTCGTAGCGCCGTTGCCTGTTCAAGGCGGCGAACCGTGCCATGTCCTCGTCGGTGAGGGTGAAGTCCCACACGGCGAAGTTTTCCGCAATGTGCGCCGGGTCGCCGCTGCCGGGAACGGCGATGTAGCCCGCCTGAAGGTGCCAGCGCAGGATGACCTGTGCGGGCGTTTTGCCGTGGGCGCGGGCGATGGCAACGACGGTCGGGTGTTTCATGTGCTCTGCTGCGTGAGCGCGCCCGCCGAAGGGATACCAGCTTTCCACGAAAATGCCGTGTTTCCGGCACCAGTCGCGCAGCGAATTGCTTTGATGAAAAATGTGGTTCTCGTTCTGAACCACGGCGGGCGGGATGTCGAAGTGCTCGATGAAATGCGCCACTTCCTTTGGCGTGTAGAAGTTGGAAATACCGATGGAGCGAACCTTGCCTGCCCGAACCGCACGCTCCATAGCTTGGTACACGGCGTTGTCGTTGGCGCCGTGTTGGTGGAGCAGGAAAAGGTCGATGTAATCAAGGCCGAGTTTGGCGAGCGAATCGTCGATGTCCGCGTCAGGCGTATCTGTCCAGGGCACGAGCTTGCTGGTGACGAAGACCTCGGCGCGGGTCACGATGCCCTCGGCCACAGCGCGGGCGATGCCCCGACCCACCTCGCGCTCGTTGCCGTAGTACTTCGCGGTGTCAATCAGGCGATAGCCCCGTTTCAGAGCCTCGTACACCGCGTTTTCGCAGGTCGCGCCGGTGAGCGTCCATGTGCCTAGCCCCAGTGCGGGCATGGCGAAGCCGCTGTTCAGTTTGACCGCTTCGGTTTTTATCATTGGCTTCTCCTGTTTCGCGGTTTGCGCGACGGCGGGCAAGCCCGTGAGCGCGACGCCTGCGGCAGCGATGATTTTGGCGAATATGCGTCGTTTCATGTTCGCTCTCCTGAAAAAATGGGGAATGTTTATTCATGCGCAGCCCGTCAGCGGTGAGCGCAACGCCGTGACTTTGATGCACGAACAGCCGCACGCCAAGCTCGTCCTCCAGCTCCGCCAACTGGCGCGAGAGCGTGGGCTGCGTGACATGCAGCGCAGCGGCGGCGCGCTTTTGCCGTGGCGCGCCAGACCCTGCGGCAGCTTCTCAGGGTGTCAGGCAAGGTATTTGCGGAAAAACTCTTCCATTTTTGCGAAGGGGATGATGTCCGTGCGGTCATACAGGTCGGTATGCACTGCGCCCGGGATAATCATCAGTTCCTTGTTGGCGCCTTTGAGCTTTTTGAAGGCGTCGCGGCTGAAATAGACCGAATGCGCTTTTTCACCGTGAATGAGCAGCGCGGCGCTTTCAATTTCGTCGCTGTAATGCAGCAGCGGCGCATTGAGCAGGGAGAGCGCGGCGGTCACATTCCAGCCCTCGTTGGAATTGAGTGAGCGGGGATGGTATCCGCGCGGCGTTTTGTAATACGCATGGTAATCCTTGACGAAAAACGGCGCGTCTGCTGGCAGCGTGTCCGGTACGCCGCCGGCGCGTTTGTAGCTGCCGTTTTTGTAATCTTCGGTGCGCTGCTGCGCCAGTTGCGTGCGCGTTTTCTGGCGCGCTGCCGGGGTGTTGTCTTCATCAAAATAACCCTGCATGGTCACGCGGCTCATGTCATACATGGTGGTGGCAACCGTGGCCTTGATGCGCGGGTCTACGGCGGCTGCATTGAGCGCCATGCCGCCCCAGCCGCAAATGCCGATGATGCCGATGCGCTGCGCGTCCACGTCGCTGCGCGCGCTCAGATAATCCACGGCGGCGCAGAAATCTTCGGTATTGATGTCGGGCGAGTTCACGTAGCGCGCCTGTCCACCGCTCTCGCCCGTAAACGACGGGTCAAACGCGATGGTGAGAAAGCCGCGCTCTGCCATCGTCTGCGCGTAGAGGCCGCTGCATTGCTCCTTGACGGCGCCAAACGGCCCGCTGACGGCCAGCGCCGGCAGCTTGCCGCTG
>JAFZMK010000110.1 GCA_017553285.1 Rhodocyclaceae bacterium | reverse complement strand
GGTTTTGTCGCCTATCTCGTCGTGGCGTTTTTGAACGCCTGCGTGGATTTGGCGCACAAAATCACCATTCAAAACACCTTGATGAAAAGCTATGACGGCGTCGAACTCATCGCGCTCACGGCGCTGGTCAACGCCATGATTTTGCTGCCCTTCGTGCTGCTGTTTTCACCCGCCGGGTTTATCAGCGACAAATTCGACAAAACGCGCGTGGTGCGGGTGGCTTCGCTGGTTTCCGTGGGCATTTCCGTGGGCGTGCTGCTGGCGTATTCGGCAGGGCTGTTCTGGACGGCATTTTGGCTGACGCTGGCGCTGGCGGCGCAAAGCGCCATCTATTCGCCGGCCAAATACGGGTTAATCAAATCCATTTCCGGCGTCGAACGTCTGGGACAAGCAAACGGTATTGTGCAGGCACTCACCGTAGTGGCCATTTTGAGTGGCTCATTCCTGTTTTCCTTTGCTTTTGAACACTGGTATGGCGACGCGCACGAACCCGCGCAAATTGTCGCCAATATCTGGCCCATTGGCGTGTTGCTGGTGCTGTTCAGTGCGGGCGAAGCGTTTTTCTCGTGGCGTCTGCCCATTTTTGGCGCTGACCCGGAAGGCGAAAAAACCACGTTTGACATGCGCCGCTATCTGAAACTGGGCTATCTGGTCGAGAATTTGCGCGTGGTGCGCAGTGACCGCAACATCTGGCTGTCCATTATCGGGCTGAGCTTGTTCTGGGGCATTTCACAAGTGGTAGTGGCAGCCTTTCCGGCGCATTACAAAGAGGTGTTTGGCGACGATAACGCCATTGTCGTGCAGGGCATTCTGGCGCTCTCGGGCGTGGGCATGGTTGTCGGCGCGGCAATCGCGGGCAGCATGTCGCGCCACCATATTGAGCACGGAGTGATTCCCGTCGGCGCACTGGGCATTTTCATCACATTGATGGTGTTTGCCACGCACGCAGATGTGTGGCTGCTTGGCGCGTGTTCGCTGCTCTTTGGCGTGTGCGGCGGCTTTGTACTCGTGCCGCTGAATGCCACGATTCAATATCTGGCAGCAGAAAAGGATATGGGCAAAATCATCGCCGGGAACAATTTTGTGCAGAACATCGCGATGATTGTATTTCTCGCCGCCAGCGTGGCGCTGGTGGAAGTTGCGCAAGCCTCCACGACGTTCATTTTCATTGTTGCCGCGATGATTTGTCTGGCAGGCGGGGTGTATGCCGTTATTGAATTGCCGCACCTCTTTGCGCGCCTCTGGATGCTGCCGTTTCTGAAAACCGGCTATCGCTTTCATGTGCAGGGGCTGGAAAACCTGCCACCGCGCGGCGGCGTGCTGCTATTGGGCAACCATACAAGCTGGATTGACTGGATGCTGTTGCAGGCGGCCAGCCCGCGCGCCATCAAGTTTGTCATGTATCGCGGCATTTACGAAAAATGGTATTTGAAGTGGCTGTTCAAAATGTTCCGCGTCATTCCGATTGGCAAGGGCAGTAGCCGCACAAGCCTTGCCGCCATTCGCGAACGGCTGGAAGCAGGCGAAGTGGTCGCGCTGTTCCCCGAAGGGCATATCAGCTACAACGGGCAAATCAACGAGTTTCAGCGCGGTTATGAAGTTGCCATCCGCGAGATGGAAAACGTGTGTATTGTGCCGTTTTATCTGCGCGGGCTGTGGGGTTCTTCATTCAGCCGCGCCAGCGAGCATTACAAGACGCTCACCTCCCGCCATGGCAAGCGCGACATCATCGTGGCATTCGGCAAACCGCTGCACCGCTTCGTCGAAAGCGCTCAAATGAAACAGCAGGTGGTGGCGCTTTCCCGCTCCACCTGGGAAGATTTCATGGCGCGCCAGCGGCCTTTCGTCTACAACTGGCTCGGCCACGCCAAGCATGAATTGTTCCGCACCACGGCGGTAGACAGCACAGGCATGAACCTGAACAATCTGCAATTTGCCACGGCGGTGTTTGCTTTCGTCAGCCATTTGCGCCGCACGCTGAAAGACGGCGAAAACGTCGGCGTGCTGCTGCCCGGCTCCACCATTGCCGCCATTGTCAACATGGCGCTGTTTGTAATGGGCAAAGTGCCGGTGAATATCAACTACACCAGCAGCCGGCAGGCGCTGCAAGCGGCGATGGAAAAGGCGGACATCCGTCAGGTCATCACCTCCAAACAGTTTCTGGAACGCCTGGCCGGGCGCGGTTTTGATTTTCGCGAAATGCTGGCAGACAAAGCCTTGCACGCCGAAGACATTGGTGCAGCAATTGGCCGGGCGGCGAAAATCCGCACCTTCCTTGCCACGCTGCTATTGCCTGCCAGCGTCTTGCAGATGCTGTATTTCCGCCCCAGAAAACTGGAAGACACCGCCGCCATCCTGTTCAGTTCCGGCAGCGAGGGGACGCCGAAAGGCATCGAGTTGAGCCACAAAAACATCCTCGCAAATATCCGGCAAATCAGCGACCTCATCAATTTCCAGCGCGACGACGCGGTGCTCAATTCGCTGCCCGTGTTTCACTCCTTCGGGCTGACCGTGACCATGCTCATGCCGCTGTGCGAAGGGGTGAAAATGATCAGCGTGCCCGACCCCACGGATGCCGCCGCAGTCGGGAAAATGGCCGCGCGCCACGGTGCGACCATCATTCTGGGCACCTCCACCTTTTTCCGTCTGTATGTGCGGGGTAAAAAGCTGCATCCGCTGATGTTCCAGAATGCGCGTCTCATCATTTCCGGCGCGGAAAAACTCAAACCCGAAATCCGCGAAGCCTTCAAACTCAAATTCGGCAAGGAAATGTATGAAGGTTATGGTGCCACGGAAACCGCGCCGGTGGCCGCCGTCAATACGCCCAGTTTCCTGGAGCCAGACACTTTGCGCGAGCTTTCTTTCAGCCGCGAAGGCAGCGTCGGGCTGCCGCTGCCCGGCACGGTGATCAAAATCGTCGACCCGCAAACCATGCAGGAATTGCCCGCAGGCGAAGACGGTCTGATTCTCATCGGCGGCCCGCAAGTCATGCGCGGCTATCTGAATGACCCGCAAAAAACCGCCGACGTAATTGCGGAAATGGACGGCGTGCGCTATTACAAAACGGGCGACAAAGGGCATATTGACGAAGCCGGTTTTGTGTATATCACGGACCGCTATTCGCGCTTTGCCAAGATTGGCGGCGAGATGGTCAGCCTGGGCAGTGTAGAAGAACAGATTGCCCGGGTGTTGGGCGACGGCGAACCCTTCTGCGCCGTCAGCGTACCCGACGCGAAAAAAGGCGAAGCCATCGCCCTGCTGGTGCAGACGGAAAGTGCGCCGGAAGAAATCGCCGCCCGGCTCAAAAACTCCGACCTGATCCCGCTGATGCAGCCCGCGCACATCCTGCCCGTAGAAAAAGTGCCCATGCTCGCCAGCGGCAAGGCAGACTTCAAGGGCGCGCAAAAAATCGCCCTGGAAATGTTGAATGCGGAGCAATAAGCGCAATTGAAGCCACCGGCGTAGCGGCGGGGCATCCCCTGCCCTGCGCTGTGGCGCGGCGGTGCCCGGTCTGCACGCTCAGGCGAGTTGTTTTTCCATCTGCGCGAGGACGGTATGCAAAATGGCTCTGATGCACCGGGATTCGCCCGCGAGCGTAGCAGACAATTCGGGGCGGGCGCGAACAATCAAGGCATTTTCCGCCTCGACCTCGGCGTATAACGCTTGCGCTTCATGCACGGCACGACGGCGCAGGTTATCCAGCAAACGCAGCGCGGTACTTTTGCTCAAATTCAATGCTGCGCCCGCTTCCAGAAGCAGGGCGCGATGAATGTCCGAGAAGTGTTGTGCGCCCAGAATCGGCCACGCCGGACGGGTTTGAGTGGGCCAGCCGGTTTTGTTGAAGGCGGCACTTTCGTATGTAGCGATGCTGAGCAAGTCGTAAAACGGTGCGAGCTGAACGCCCTCATGCGAAACCAGAAAACTCAGGTTTTTCAGGTGGGCGTCGCTGTTTCCTACGAGCACGTTAAAAACCAGCCAGGCAAAGAGACGTGCGCGCACCACTGCCGGGCTGCGGCAAGCGTTGGCCATCGCCGCCAAGTTTTCCATGCTGCCCTGACTGTATTTGAAGCTGCGATCCAGCCCCAGTAACTGACAGGCATCAATGACGTGACGGCGTTGCCAGCCCTGCTCGTCCAGCAGGCGATCAAAGCGGTCGATCAGATATACCGGGGAAGGCACATAGCGGCGATGCACATTAGGCACTTCAAGCCCGATGCGCTGCGCCAGCCGCATCACAAACCATTCATTGATCGCGGAATGAGGGTAATCCTCATCCGGGTGATCGGGCTTCAGGATATGCGTGGAAGGCGTGGCACCGACAGGTTCAAACAGCGCGCCATTCTCCAGCACAACTGCCAGCTTGTGCTGGGCACCCGCCAGCGACATGCGCTTGATGGCAGCATGAGTCAGCGGCGCTTTGGGCAAACGTCGGATACGGGCTTCAAGCGCATCGTCTGGCAGCGTGCGCAATGCTCCGAAGCATTGCGGCGCGGCATTGGGTGCCAGCAAGGTAATGGACCCCGCCGATTCCGCGCCATAGCAGGCTAACAAACCGAAGGCATCTGCCGCATCCAGGTGGGCATCGGCGGCCAGCAAAATGCGCTGTCCTTCTTCCGGCAAGAGGTTGTCGAAATACCATTGCACGGGGCGGTGGCTTGCGCCATCCAGCAGGGGTTCCGCAGTCAGCGGAAGATGCGGACTGAGCGCAAAACGCCTCGGGTTACCAAGCCAATCTGCCGCATACTGAAAACGCCACACACCGGCCTCTTCTTGCAGACTGCCCACTTGCGTCTGGTTGATCGTTGCGCACAGGCAGCGGCTCGTCATGGTTTATCCCTACGGGCTGCGGAGGCATTCAGATAGGCTGCAACGCTATCGGGCACATCCACCTCAACCCGAATGCCCAGCCCTTGCAGCACCTGAAAGAGTTTTCCCCAGCGCACGGAATCGCTGCCGCGCTCAATCTTGCCCAGAAAATTCTCGCTCACACCGATGCTGCCCGCAGCATCGTCTTGGCGGATTTTCTGCGCTTTGCGGCTGGCGCGTACCAGTTTGCCAATGGCAGCGGCATTGTCGATCCGTATTTTCAAGGCGAATCCTCACGTTTGCGAGGATTCTGCACCCGATCAACAATTTTGGCAAACAATCCACACGATTATGCGGATTTTCTGCACACATTCCGCCAGCGAACGGATTTTCCCGCCCTGCATGAGCGAGCCATACCGCGCCTCACATAAAAACCAGAAAAGACATTACAGCAGTTGATCAGTTGACAAGCCGTCAGCGCGGGCATATCCTTCACTCATGTGAAACACAACAGAAACGCGATTACAGCATTATGAAAGCGCCGCTCGCCCACGTCGCAGAAGTCCGCATGGGCTACTCGTTCCGCAGCCGTCTGGAAGCCGATGCGCAAGGCGATGTCGCCGTGATTCAGATGAAAGACATTGACGACGCCAACCTGCTCCATCCCGAAGGATTGGCTCGCATTCAGATGCCCGACATGAAAAATCACCATCTGATTCAGGAAGGAGACCTCTTCTTTCGATCGCGGGGAACAACCAACTCGGCTGCGCTGGCGGGGGGCAATCTTGGCCGCGCGATACTCGCCGCCCCGATGCTGCTGATCCGGCCAAAGACCGAAATCGTCGAACCTGCCTACTTGCAGTGGTTCATCAACCACTCGGCCACGCAATCTGTTCTTGCCAGACAATCTGCTGGAACGGTTGTAAAAATGATTGGCAAAGGGGCGCTGGATGGTCTCGTAATTACACTGCCGCCGCTTGAAAAGCAGCGGCTCATCGCCAGAGCCGCGCAGCTCGCCTCACGCGAGGCGCTCTTGCTGGAAAAATTACGGGCACGCCGAAAGGTGCTGCTGGAAGGAATCCTGCTGCGAAAAGCGCAGGAAGCCCGCTGATATATAGACATAGCGGGCAAGGAAGCCGACCCGAGTACTGAACCTACTCAGACCGGCACGTCGTTCAACATAACATTCAAGGTGTCAGTGATGGCCAGCAAATCTTCATCCAGCAACACACGGCACGTCGTACCGAACCCCAACGGCGGTTGGGATAACAAGCGCGGCGGGGCAGCCCGTGCCGGATCTCACCACGACACCAAGCAAGAGGCCATCGACGCTGCACGGCGCATGAGTCAGCGCGAAGGGTCGGAGCTGAAGATCCACAACCGCAACGGCAAGATCAGTCAATCCGACAGCCACGGCAACGACCCCAAGAACATCCCCGGCTGATGAACGAGCGGGGTGTCCGACATCGGATGCCCCGCTCTGCAACGAACAAGGAGCAAACATGACCGACAAGCTATCACAACAAGAAATCAATGCCACGGCCTGGGCCGCGTGCGACACGTTTCGGGGTGTAGTCGATCCCGCACAATACAAGGACTACATCCTTGTAATGCTATTCCTCAAATACGCCAGCGACCTCTGGAACGAGCACTACGCCGAATACAAGGCACAGTATGGCAGCGACGACCAGCGCATCCGCCGCAAACTGGAACGCGAGCGATTTGTCCTGCCCTATGTCGAGCTGAAAGAAGACGCTTCGCAAAGCGGCGGGGCAAGCCGTGTTTCCGAACGCTTTCTGGGCGACTTCAATGCACTCTACGAACGCCGCAACGAACCCAACATCGGCGAGCTGATCAACATCGTGCTTGACCACTTTGAGGACGCAAACAAAGCCAAGCTGGAAGGTGTTTTCCGCAATATCGACTTCAACAGCGAAGCCAATCTTGGCAAGGCCAAAGACCGCAACCGCCGCCTGAAGACCCTGCTGGAAGATTTTGCCCGGCTCGACCTGCGTCCATCCCGTGTTGCCGAAGACGTCATCGGCAACACCTACATTTACCTCATTGAACGTTTCGGCTCGGACGCAGGCAAAAAGGCGGGCGAGTTCTACACGCCCAAGATGGTCTCGCGGCTATTGTCGGCGCTGGCGCGCCCGCAGCCCGGCGACCGCATCTGCGACCCATCCTGCGGCTCCGGCAGCCTGCTGATTGAAGCCGCACAGTGGATTGAAGCGCAAGGCAGCCACAACTACGCCCTTTTTGGAGAAGAAGTCAACGGTGCGACCTGGGCGCTGGCGCGGATGAACATGTTCATCCACAGCAAGGACGCCGCCCGCATTGAATGGTGCGACACGCTCAACAGCCCCGCGCTCATTGAAGGCGACCGCCTCATGAAGTTCAACGTAGTCGTTGCCAACCCGCCCTTCTCGCTGGACAAATGGGGCGCGGAGCACGCAGACCATGACCGCTTCAACCGCTTCTGGCGCGGTGTGCCGCCCAAATCCAAGGGCGACTGGGCGTTCATCACCAACATGATTGAGCGCGCCCTGCCGCAAGAAGGCCGCGTCGCCGTAGTCGTACCGCACGGCGTACTCTTTCGGGGCGGCGCTGAAGGGCGCATTCGCCGCGCCATGCTGGAAGAAAACCTGCTCGATGCGGTCATCGGACTGCCGGGCAATCTCTTCCCCACCACCTCGATTCCGGTCGCCATCCTGCTCTTTGACCGCGCCCGCGAAAAAGGCGGCGCACGCGAAGGCGTGCGCGACGTACTATTCATTGACGCCAGTCGTGAATTCATCCCTAGCAAGAACCAGAACCAGCTTGCCGCAGAGCACTTCGACAAAATCATCACCACGGCGGCCAACCGCCGCAATGTCGACAAATACGCCCACCTAGCCTCTCTGGACGAAATTGCCGAAAACGACTTCAATCTAAACATCCCCCGCTACGTCGACACCTTTGAAGAAGAGGAAGAAATCGACGTCGCCGCCGTAGAGCGCGAAATTGAGCAACTGGAACAGGAACTTGCCGAAGTGCGGGGCAAAATGAAGCAATATTTGAAGGAGTTGGGCGTATGAGCACAAACGCAAAGATGCGCCTTCGTAACAAACACTTATCGCAAGGATGGGGACAACTTGTCACCCCCCTTCTGCCCCAAACCGAAGGCGGCATCCGGATGCGCCCATCCTGCAACACCCTGAACGAAGAAGCGACTATCCGGAATTTCCGGATAGTTCAGACGGAAGGCGCGCGGCAGCTTGAAGGCTGCAACGCGCCAACTGTTTCCAAAATGGAAACAGTTGGCGGGGATAAAGGGCGGGGGAAGAAAAAATGAACCGCTCCCAAATAACCTTCGGGGAAATCTCCGAGCTAAGAAACGGTGTCAACTTTGTTGTAACCGACAGAGGTGTGACAACGAGAGTTGTTGGCGTTGGTAACTTTCAGGCGAGATCAGAAATTTCAGAGTACGACGATCTATCCGAGATTCAACTAAAAGGCGACCTTTCTCCGGAAGATGAGTTATGTGATGGCGATCTTCTTTTTGTTCGTTCAAACGGTAACAAAAATCTCGTTGGTCGTTGCTTAGTAATCAGAAGACCACCGCGAGGCATTACCTTCTCTGGATTTACCATCCGCGCACGACTGGATAAGTCAACAGCTTTGCCCGACTACATCGCGCTCGTATTTCAAGGAGGAGCACTCAACCGACAAATGGCTTTGGCCGGAGGCGGTAACGGGAATATATCAAACCTCAACCAGTCACTTCTAGCATCAATACCACTAACGCTTCCAGATATAAACGAACAAAAGCATATTGTCACATGTGTTTCTACTTGGGACACCGCCATCGAAACCACCGAGCGGCTGATCGCGGCGAAGGAGCGGCATCATGGGTGCTTGCTTGCTAGTCTGCTTAACAGCAAAGCTGCACGGCAAAGCTGGAAAACCGTAGAGATCGGCACCATCATTCACGAACGTTCAGAGCGTAGCACCCAACATGATGAGCATCCAGTGCTCACGTCATCGAGACGCGGCTTGTTCTTGCAATCCGAGTATTTCTCAAAGCAAGTAACCAGTAAAAACAACACCGGCTACAAAATCATGCAACGCGGCGATTTCACGTTTCGCTCAATGAGCGATGACGGACGCTTTGTCTTCAACCGGCTGGATAAGTATGACCACGGGATCATCAGCCCCGCCTACGGTGTCTTCTATGCGAATGGGGCAAGCCCAGAATTCCTCGCGCACTACCTGAACTCCAGCTACTTCGCTCAACTGCTGACGCGCCAAACCCAAGGCGGCACTCGTAAAGCATTGCGTTTTTCTGCCTTGGCTGACATGGAAGCAGATTTACCCAAGCACACCGATCAAGAACGGATTGCATCAATCCTTGATACCTCCCGTCACGAGATTAGCTTGCTACATATGCAGCTTGATATGCTTCATCGCCAAAAACGCGGCCTCATGCAAAAACTGCTGACCGGAAAATGGCGCATACCAATTAAACAAGGAGTCCCAACATGAGCAAACACAGAAAAGCACGGATGGCCATCGCGTATG
Source organism: Rhodocyclaceae bacterium (assembly GCA_017553285.1). GTDB lineage: Bacteria > Pseudomonadota > Gammaproteobacteria > Burkholderiales > Rhodocyclaceae > JAFZMK01. The sequence goes on along the minus strand of JAFZMK010000110.1, from coordinate 10,784 downwards.
ACTTTGATGGCACGCTTGCCCCTGGCAACATGCAGGAACACCAGTTCCTGCCCGACATTGGCATCAAGCCGCACGATTTCTGGAAAGAGGCACGCGAAATTACCCAAAAGAATCAAGCCGACGAAGTGCTGGTCTACATGAGCCTGATGCTGCGCAAGGCTGCTGCCGTAGACGCGCCGGTACGCCGTGCGGATTTCAAGGAAAAAGGCAAATCCATCAAACTTTTCGAAGGCGTAGAGGAATGGTTCGACCGAATGAATCACTATGCGAAAGAAAAAAGTGTTGATCTGAAACATTACCTGATCTCTTCCGGCAATGAAGAGATTTTTGCCGGAACATCCATCGCCAAAAAGTTCGATGTTGTTTATGCCTCCAAATATCTGTTCGATGCAAACGGTGTTGCGCAATGGCCGGCGCTCGCCATCAACTACACCACCAAAACCCAGTTTTTGTTCCGCATCAACAAAGGCATTGAGGACATCAGTGATAGTTCTGTAAATGAATTCGTCCCCAAAGACAAACGCCCCGTGCCGTTCGAGCACATGGTATTCATCGGCGATGGTTCCACAGACATTCCCTGCTTTCGGTTGCTCAAAGATCAAGGTGGACTATCCATTGCAGTATATCCACCGGCAAAAAAAGGCGCGAGAGAGAAAGCCGAAAAATATCGTGGCGATGAACGTGTTCATGCCGTAGTGCCTGCCACATACACGGAAGGCTCGGAACTGGACAAGCTCATCAAGGCACGCATTGACTTCGTCGCAAGCCGTCACGCACTGCAAAGTTTGCTGTAAGAGGTTGAACCATGGACGGCTTCCGCTTCGACGAAAAATATCTGTCGCAAATCCCTGCGTTGCAACTGCTGATCAACCTGGGCTATGTCTATCTTGCGCCCGATCAGGCGCTGGCGGCGCGCGGCGGCAAGGCGGGCAATGTGTTGCTGGAAGATGTGTTGCGCGCGCAACTGAAGAAAATCAATCGCATCCAGCACAAGGGGCAGCATTATCTTTTTTCCGAGGAAAACATTCAGACTGCCATCCAGCGCCTGAAAAACGTTAAATATGATGGTCTAATAAAGACCAATGAGGCCATCCATGATTTGCTGACCTTGGGCGTGGCGCTGGAACAGTCCATTGAGGGCGATAGCAAGAGTTTTACACTCCAGTATATCGACTGGAAAAACCCGAACAATAATGCGTACCACGTCAGCGCCGAATTTTCGGTCGCACGCACGCGCAGCACGGAAACTTGCCGTCCGGACATCGTGCTTTTCGTCAATGGTATCCCTTTCGCGGTAATCGAGTGCAAATCGCCCAATGTGGAAGTTGCGCAGGCCATCTCGCAGATGATCCGCAACCAGCGCGAGGAATACATTCCAAAGCTCTTTACGTATTCGCAGTTGCTGGTCGGCATCAACAAAAACGAGGGGCGCTTTGCCACTACCGGAACTCCGGCCCGATTCTGGGCGCTGTGGCGCGAACAACAGGACAGGGCGGACGTTATCGCAAACGTGGTCAATACTGCACTGAAACCACAGGAAAAAGAGGCGCTCTTTTCGGGCGACTTCGCCATCACACGCCCCTTCTTTGATGCGCTGGAACGGGAGGGCGAACGCCAGACGACCGAACAGGACAGAATGCTGTACAGCCTGTGCCGCCCCGCGCGCTTGCTGGCGCTGGCATTGCAATTCACCGTTTTTGATGGCGGTGTGCGCAAGATTGCCCGTTATCAGCAGTTTTTCGCCATTCAGCGCGTAATTGAGCGGGTAAAACAGCGGGACGAGCTGGGGCGGCGTCAGGGCGGCATCATCTGGCACACGCAGGGGTCGGGCAAGTCGCTCACGATGGTGATGCTGGCAAGAGCTTTGGCGCTGACCCCCGAGATCCGTAACCCGCGCATTGTTCTGGTCACGGATCGGGTAGATCTGGATAAACAACTCGGCAACACCTTTGCCGCCTGCGGGCTGACGCCTGACCGCGCGGACAGCGGACGCCACTTGCTGGAACTGGTCTCGGAGAACCGGGCGCACATTGTCACCACGCTCATTCACAAATTCGATAAGGCGCTGGCAATCAAAAAACACGTCGAGGAATCGGCGGACATTTTCATTCTGGTCGATGAAAGCCACCGCACCAACTTCGGCGGCCTTGCCGCGCGCATGAGGCAGATGTTCCCAATGGCTTGCTATCTGGGCTTTACCGGCACGCCGCTGATGAAAAAAGAAAAGAACAACTTTGCCAGATTTGGCGGCTTGATTGATACCTATGCCATCGATCAGGCGGTTCAGGATGGCGCCGTCGTGCCGCTGCTCTATGAGGCGCGGCTTGTGGAGATGGAGCAGAACAAGAAGGCCATCGACACCTGGTTTGAACGCCACACGCAAGGATTAACCGAGGCGCAAAAGGCAGATTTGAAGAAAAAATACAGTCGGGCAGAGATGCTCAACAAGGCCGACCAAGTAATCTACATGCGCGCCTTCGACATCAGCGAACATTTCCGGCAAAACTGGCAAGGCACCGGCTTCAAGGCGCAGCTTGTCGCCCCAAGCAAGGCGGCTGCACTGGCCTACAAGAAATTCCTCGACGAACTCGGACACGTCACCAGCGAAGTCATCATCTCGCCACCGGATACCCGCGAGGGCAACGAGGAGACAGACGACGAGCCGACCAATGCGGTCGTCGCCTTTTGGGAACGGATGATGAAACGCTATGGCGCCGAAGAGGAGTACAACAAACAGCTAATCAACCTGTTCAAGCACGGCGACGAGCCGGAAATCCTCATCGTCGTCGATAAACTCCTCACCGGCTTTGATGCGCCGCGCAACACGGTGCTGTATCTGACGCGCACGCTGCGCGAACACACGCTGCTTCAGGCCATCGCGCGCGTCAACCGGCTCTATGACGATGACGAGGGCACGCAACCCAAAGAGTTCGGCTACATCATCGATTACGCCGGCATACTGGGCGAACTCGACCAAGCACTAACCACTTACAGCGCCCTCGATGGATTCGACGAGGCAGACCTTGCAGGCACGCTAGGCAGTATTCAGGAGGAAATCAGCAAGCTGCCACAGCGCCACGCCGACCTTTGGGACATCTTCAAAGCAGTCCGGAACCAGCACGACGAAGAAGCCTACGAACAACTGCTGGCAGATGAAAAGCTGCGGGAATCCTTCTACGAACGGCTGGCAGCCTATGGCAAAACGTTGTCCATTGCGATGTCGTCCGAGCAGTTCATTGCCTCAACGCCCGAGAAGAAACTTCATTCGTACAAAAACGATCTGAAACGATTCGCAAACCTGAAGGCATCCGTCAAGCGGCGCTACGCAGATTCGGTGGACTATCGGGACTTTGAACCCAGAATCAAGAAACTGCTGGACACGCACATTTCGGCAAACGAGGTAATCCGCCTGAATGAACCTGTCAACATCTTTGATGAAACAGCCTTCCAGCAGGTGCTTGAAGATCAGGGAGAAACAAAGGCGACAGCAGCCAAGGCAGACATGATTGCGCACGCCACCAAAAAGGCCATCAGCGAGCATCTGGAACAAGATCCCGCGTTCTACGAAAAATTCTCAAAGCTCATCCAGCAGGCCATCGACGACTTCCGCGCCAAACGCATCTCCGATCTGGAATACCTGAACAAGGTCAGCGAGATCAAGGATGCGATAGTCAACCGACGCTGCGACGATGCTCCGGCAGGGTTGGCCGGTAACGACAATGCGCTTGCCTTGTATGGCGTTCTCAAACCCTATGTGCGCAACCATGCGCAGGCGGATGACGTGGCAACAAGCCTTGCCGCCGATGCTGCCGTCGACATCTGGTCAATCATTCAACGAAACAGGAAAGTCGGTTTTTGGAACGATCTGGACGCACAACGTCAAACAATGAACGAAATCGACGATTACCTGTACGACGAAATCAAAGACAAAAGAAACGTGCCGCTAACAACCAGCGAGATGGACGACATCATTGAGCGGACAATGCAGCTTGCCAGACACAGGATGGCGGTATGAGCAAGCGCAGTGGCGCGCTGTGCTACGGCAGCGAACTGATCCGCTATGAGATTGTCGAGCGCCCGTCAAGACGAACGCTTGGCATTGAGGTGCATCCGGAGGGGCGCGTTCTCGTACTCGCGCCGAAGGGCTGCGATGACAAAACCATAGACGAGAAACTGCGCCTGCGTGCAGGCTGGATCAGCCGCCAACTGGAAATGTTCTCGCGCTATGAAAGGCACACCGTGCCCAGACAGTATCTAAGCGGCGAATCGCATCGCTATCTGGGGCGGCAGTACCGCTTGCGCATCAAGGCAAACACCCCGAACACCCGTCGGGAGCAAGTCAAGCTCACCCGTGGCGAAATGTGGGTCATCAGCGCCGGAGCACTCCCTCCCGCCAAGGTGAAAGAGTTGCTGCGGCGCTGGTATCTTGAACGCGCCCGCGAGGTGTTCCATGCGGTGCTGACAGATGCCTTTGCTACATTCCAGCGCCTTGGGCACGAAAAACCGCACATCGTCATCCGCGAGATGCGCAGCCGATGGGGAAGCCTGTCCCCTGCCGGACAAATGACCTTGAACGCACGACTGGTGCAAGCGCCGCGCCCTTGTATCGAATACGTCATCGTGCACGAGCTTTGCCACTTGGCGCACAAAAATCACAGCGCAGCGTTTTTCGCTTTACTGGAACAGACCTTGCCAGATTGGCAGGCGCGCAAACAAAGGCTGGAACAAGCTCTGCTCTGATTCCAGAGGCTTCGCCGCTCTGTTCGCAATGGCAACCGGCAAACCGGCGAAAAAAATCCCGACCCTGCGGGGTCGGGATTTTGGGTTGGTGGTGATGGGCAGAATCGAACTGCCGACCTGCGGGTTATGAATCCGCCGCTCTAACCGACTGAGCTACATCACCCTGAGCGAAAAGATTGCTAATATAGCTGGCTTGCAAGTTTTTCGTCAAGGGTAGCGAGGCTCCAAGCGTGAAAAAGGTTTTTATCCGCACCTTCGGCTGTCAGATGAACGAGTACGACTCGGAGAAGATGGCCGACGTGCTGGGCGCGGGCGAGGCGGTGGTGCGTGTGTCCCGCCCGGAAGAGGCGGATGTGATTTTGTTCAATACCTGCTCGGTGCGCGAGAAGGCGCAGGAGAAGGTGTTTCATGACCTGGGGCGCGTGCGTGGGCTGAAGGCGGCGAACCCGAACCTCATCATCGGCGTGGGCGGTTGCGTCGCCAGTCAGGAAGGGGCGGCGATTGTGGCGCGGGCGCCGTTTGTGGACGTGGTCTTCGGACCGCAGACCTTGCACCGTCTGCCGGAACTCATCGCGGCGCGGCGCGCCAGCGGGCAGGCGCAGGTGGATGTGTCGTTTCCGGAAATCGAAAAGTTCGACCACTTGCCGCCGGCGCGCACCGAAGGCGCGAGCGCCTTTGTTTCCATCATGGAAGGCTGCTCGAAATACTGCACGTATTGCGTGGTGCCCTATACGCGCGGGGAAGAAGTCTCGCGCCCGCTCGATGATGTGCTGACCGAGGTGGCAACACTGGCGGCAGGCGGGGTGAAAGAGGTGACGCTGTTGGGGCAGAACGTGAACGCTTGGCGCGGGCGCATCGGGCGCGATACGGAGGAGACCGGCGATTTTGCCTTCCTGCTCGAATGCGTGGCGGAGATTCCGGGCATTGAGCGGCTGCGCTACACCACTTCGCACCCGCGCGAGATGACCGCGCGGCTGATTGAGGCGTACAGCAAAATCCCGAAACTGGTCAGTCATTTGCACCTGCCCGTGCAGGCCGGTTCCGACCGCGTGCTGGCGGCGATGAAGCGCGGCTATTCGGTGCTGGAATACAAGTCGGTGGTGCGCAAGCTGCGCGCCGTGCGGCCAGACCTGTCCCTGTCGTCGGACTTCATCGTGGGCTTTCCCGGCGAGACGGAGGCGGATTTTGAAAAGACGCTGGCGCTGGTCGAGGAGTTGCAGTTCGATGCCTCTTTCAGTTTTGTCTACAGCCCCCGCCCCGGCACACCGGCGGCGGACTATGCCGACGAGGTGCCGCAGGCGACCAAGCTGCAATGGCTGGCGCGCTTGCAGGCGGCGCTGGATGAAAACGTGCGCCGGTTTAGCGAGGCGATGGTCGGGCGCGTGGAGCGCGTGCTGGTCGAAGGTGTGTCGCGCAAAAACGCGCAGGAACTGGCAGGACGCACGGCCAATAACCGTGTGGTGAATTTCCCCGCGCCGCCGCGCTTGATTGGCGAAATGGTCGATGTGCGCATCACCGCCGCGCTGCCGCACAGTCTGCGCGGCGAAGTGCTCATTCACGAGTGAGGCGCGCGCGATGACAACAAGCCGAAACGTTGCCCATCTTGTCTTTGCGCCGGTCGACAATGCCCGTCTGGTAAATCTGTGCGGCGCGCTCGATGGCAACCTGCGCCATATGGAAGAGGTTTGCGGCGTGCGCATTGTCCGGCGCGGGGCGGAATTTACCCTTTCCGGCAAACATGCCGAGGCGCTGGCGCAGGCGCTGGATGCGCTGTACCTTCGCGCCGAACAGCCGCTTGCGCCCGAAGACATGCACTACGAACTGTCGCAAGTCGCCCCCGATACGTCGCCCGCCGCCGCGCCTGCGTCCAAAAGCTCGCCCCCGCCGGTGCTGGCGCTGCGCAACGTGCAGGTGCGCGGACGCACGCGCCATCAGGTCGAATATCTGGACAACATCCGTCGCCACGGCATCACCTTTGGCACGGGGCCGGCGGGCACGGGCAAAACCTATCTCGCCGTGGCCTGTGCGGTGCACGCGCTGGAACGCGAAGAAGTCGAGCGCATCGTGCTCACCCGCCCTGCCGTGGAAGCGGGCGAACGGCTAGGCTTTCTGCCCGGCGACATGGCGCAGAAGGTCAACCCGTATTTGCGCCCGCTCTATGACGCGCTCTATGAACTCATGGGCTTTGAGCGGGTGAGCAAATTGCAGGAGCGCAACGCGCTGGAAATCGCCCCGCTCGCCTTCATGCGCGGGCGCACGTTGAACCACGCCTTTGTCATTCTGGACGAAGCGCAAAACACCACGCGCGAGCAGATGAAGATGTTTCTGACGCGCATCGGCGCGCATTCGCGCGCCGTCGTCACGGGCGACCCGACGCAGATTGACCTGCCCAATGGCGTGCAAAGCGGCCTGCTGGAAGCCTGCGCCATTTTGTCCGGCGTGCCGGGCATTGGTTTTACCGTGTTTGAAAAAAGCGATGTTGTCCGCCACCGTCTGGTCTCGCGCATCGTCGCCGCCTATGAAGAAGCCGAAGCCGCCGAAACCCACGCCGCCCCGGCGCGCCCCACGCGGCGGCGCCGTCCGGAGCCTCGCCCATGAACACCGCCGCCGCCCCTTTGCGTCTGCATATCCAGAAAGCACTCGGCGCGCGCAACCGCGCACTGGTGCCCGCTGCCGCACAACTGCGCGCCTGGGCGCAGGCGGCAGTGCTGCCCGGCAAGGTGTGCGAAGCCACGCTGCGGCTGGTAGGCGCGCGCGAAGGTTTGCAGCTCAACCGCGACTTTCGCGGGCGCGACTACGCCACCAACGTGCTCACCTTCGTCTATGACGACCTGCCCGCCGCCGCGCCCATCTGCGGCGACATTGCGCTGTGCGTGCCGGTAGTCGTGCGCGAAGCGCGCGAGCAAGGCAAAACGCTGGCGGCGCATTTTGCGCACCTGCTGGTGCACGGCATGTTGCACCTGCAAGGCTTCGACCACGAAACGCCCGCCGAGGCTGAAGTCATGGAAGCGCACGAAGTCGAAATTCTGGCGCAGCTTGGTTTTGCCGACCCATACCGCGCCGCCGCCTAGCGCGGCGTGTCCGTGGTATGCTGCCCGCGCCTGTTTTCTTTTTGCCCGCAATGGAACCTGCCGACGAATCCCCTTCCCTGCTCCAGCGCCTGTCACGGCGTCTTTTCCCGTCGGGCGACCCGCGCAGCCAGTTACTCGAAACCATCCGTGACGCCGGTGCGCAGGGCGTAATCGGCGCGGATGTGCTCTCCATCTTTGAAGGCGCACTGGGCATGAGCGACATGCGCGTGCATGAAGTCATGGTGCCGCGCGCGCAAATGGACGTCGTCACCCTGAACGACCCGCTCGACAAAATCGCCGCCTTCGTGGTCGAAACCGGCCATTCGCGTTTTCCCACCATCCGCGCCGACGACAAGGACGATGTTGCCGGCATCCTGCTGGCCAAAGACCTGCTGCGCCACTACGCCGGTCAATCCTTTGACCTCTCGCAGATGCTGCGCCCGGCGGTGTTCGTGCCCGAATCCAAGCCGCTCAATCAACTGCTGCGCGAATTTCGCGTCAACCGCAACCACATGGCGATTGCCGTCGATGAATACGGCGGTGTCTCCGGACTGGTGACGATTGAAGACGTGCTGGAACAAATCGTCGGCGACATCGAAGACGAATACGACGACGAGGACGAAGACAACATCCGCCTCTACCGCGATTCGCGCTACCGCGTGCGCGCCTGCACCGAACTGGAAGACTTCAACGAAGCCTTCGGTGTGGCGCTGACCGATGACGAAGTCGAAACCATCGGCGGCTACCTCACCCGCCACCTCGGGCGGCTGCCGCGCACTGGCGAGAGCGTGCAGATTGGCGACCTGTTCATCCGCGTCGTGCGCGCCGACACGCGCCGCATTCATTCCCTGCTGGTCGAACGCCGCACCGCCCCGCCCGCGCCTTCTCCCCTGCCGCCCGACCGCCCCGCCACCGGCGCGGATTGACCGCCCGTGCGCTGCCCCGCCTTCCTCTCCCCTGCCAACAACTGCGCCAGCCGCCGCGCCTTTGTGCTGCGCCTGCTGCTGTGCGCGGCTGCCGGTGCGCTCAACGTGCTGGCCTTTGAACCCTTCGGGCTGTACCCGCTGCCGCTTCTCACACTGGGCGTGCTGGTTGCCTGTTTGCGCGGCGAAACACGCGCGCGGCGCGCCTTTGCGCTAGGCTTTGCCTGGGGCTGGACGGATTTTGTCGTCGGCGTGGGCTGGCTGGGCATCGCGCTGCACCGCTTCGGCGGCATGTGGCTGCCGTTTACCGCGCTCGCGGTCAGCCTGTTGTGCGCCTGGCTGGCGCTGTTTCCGGCGCTCGCCTCGGCGGTGTTTGTACGGCTGCAAGGCAACCAGCTCTCCGGCGCGCGCGCCGCGCTGCTCTTTGGCAGTTGTTGGGCGCTAGGCGAATGGCTGCGCGGCACGCTCTTCACCGGCTTTCCGTGGCTGGCCATCGGCTATTCACAGGCCACCGGCCACGGCGCGCTCGATGGCTGGTTCGCGCTCATCGGCGCCTATGGCGTCGGCGCGCTGGTCGCTGCGCTGGCGGCAGCCTGCGTGCATCTGCGCGCACGTTTTGCCGCCCTTGCCATCGCCGCCGTTTGCGCCGCAGGGCTGGCCGCCGGGAAAGTGGAATGGACGCAGCCAGACGGCGCGCCGCTGGAAGTCTCGTTGTTGCAGCCCAACGTAGAACAATCGCTGAAATGGGACCCCGACCTGTTCTTTGAATGGCTCGACCGCTTCATCGAACTGGCCTACCAGCACCCCGCCCGCCTGATTGTGCTGCCCGAATCGGCGCTGCCGGTGTTTGAAGACCAGCTCACCGACAGCATCCGCAACCGCCTGCGCATGTCCGCCCTCGGGCAAACCCTGCTGGTCGGCGTTTTTCTGCGCAACGAACAGCAGCACGCCTTCAACTCCGCCATCACCTACGGCGAAGGCGAAGGGCAACGCTACGGCAAACACCATCTGGTGCCTTTTGGCGAATATTCGCCGCCGCTGTTTGGCTGGTTCTACCAGCTCATCCACATCCCGATGTCCGACCAAACCCCCGCCCCCGCCCGGCAAGCGCCGATTCGCGTCGATACACACCGCATCGCGCTGAACATCTGTTATGAAAACCTCTTCGGGCACGAAATCGCGCGCAACGCGCTGGACGCGGGCATTTTGCTCAACCTCTCCAACCTCTCGTGGTACGGCAGCGACTCGCTCGCCCAGGCGCAGCACCTGCAAATTGGCCGCGCCCGCGCGCTGGAAACCGCCCGTCCCTACCTTTCCGGCAGCAACGACGGCATGACCGCCGCCCTTGACCCGCACGGGCGCACGCTTGCCGCCCTTGCCCCCGCCACGATGGGCGCGCTCACCCTGCCGGTGCAAGCCACCACGGGCGAAACACCCTATCTTCGCCTGCGCGACTGGCCTGCACTCGCCACCGCGCTGGTATTGCTTATACTGTGCCCCGGCACGGCGCGCCTGCGCCGTCTGTTTCGACGAGGAAACGCAGCATGAACACCGCCCGCCCCGATTACGACGCACTCTGTCTCTATATTGACGGCGAATTTCTCGGCGCCGAAAACCGCCGCACCCAGCCAGTCATCAACCCCGCCACGCTGGAAACGCTGGGTGAGCTGCCGCTGGCCAGCGATGACGATCTCGCCCGCGCCATTGCCGCCGCCTCGCGCGCGCTGCGTAGCTGGAAAAACACCTCGCCGCTCGAACGCGGCACCATCCTGCGCCGCGCCGGAGAACTGGCGCGTGAGCGCGTCGACAGCATCGCCCGCCAGATTACCCTCGACCAGGGCAAACCGCTGGCCGAGGCGCGCATTGAAGTGCTCGGCTGTGCCGACCACTGCGACTGGCACGCCGAAGAAGCCCGCCGCATTTACGGGCGCGTCATCCCGCCGCGCTCGCCCGAAGTCAAGCAACTCGTCCTGCGCGAACCCATCGGCGTGTGCTGCGCCTTCACGCCGTGGAATTTCCCCTACAACCAGGCCATCCGCAAAGTCGGCGC
>JAFZMK010000109.1 GCA_017553285.1 Rhodocyclaceae bacterium | reverse complement strand
TTGCCGCTGGGCGGCGGGTCTGCTGGCGGCAGCGGTGCGCCGAACTTTGGCGGGGCTGCCGGCGGCAATGGTACGGGTGGTTCGGGTACGAACGGCGCAGGCGCGAACGGCGCGGGTGCGGGTGCTACGCAACCGTCCGGCGATGCCGCCGCCTTCGCGCAGCTTTCCGTCCATGACCAGAAGATTGAGAGCGGCTCGCACGTCAACGTCAATGGCGCGGCGGTGCTGGTCGGTGCCGCCAAGATGTTGCCGCTCGCGGGCGGCGGCACGGCGGCGGTCGGCGCGTTCTTTGAATACGGCGACGGTACGTTCAAAACCCACAACGATTTTGAGACCGGCACCGTGCGCGGCAAGGGCGATTCCTCGTACTACGGCGCGGGCGTGCTGGCGCGGGCGAACCTTGCCGGTCAAGGCAACGGCGCGCCGTTTGTCGAAGGCGCGCTGCACGCCGGTTCCATCCGCAACAACTGGCACACGGATGACTTGCACGACGCTGCCACCGGAATGCGCGCGCAATACGACATCCGCACGCCCTACCTGGGCGCACACGCGGGCGCGGGTTATCGTTGGCAAACCGGGGCGGGTTCGCACGTCGAAGCCTACGGGCAATACCTCTACACGCACATGGACGGCAAAGACACGAACGTGGCGCTGGACCCCTACCACTTCGGCGCGGTGAAAAGTTCGCGCACCCGCCTCGGCGCCAAAGGCGCGTGGGCGGTTTCGCCACAAACCCAAGCCTACGCAGGCGCGGCGTGGGAGCACGAATTCGACGGCACCGCCCGCGCCACCGCCTATTCCCTCGAAGTCCCCGCCCCGACGATGAAGGGCGACACCGCCGTAATTGACGCCGGTCTTTCCTTCCAGCCCAAGCGCAACCTCAGCACCAATGTGGGTGTGACGGGCTACGCAGGCAAACGCAAAGGGGCGAGTGCGAATGTAGAGGTGCAATACCGTTTTTAACGTTCCTCACACCCCCAACACAAAGCGCCCCGCATGGGGCGCTTTTTTTATGGGAGCGCGAGCGTCCCGCTCGCAAGAGTGCGGGCAAGATGCCCGCGCTCCCGTAGGGCGCCCTCCCTCCGTCACGGCTTCGCCGTGACACCTCCCTCCCAGAGGGAGGCTTGCTTTTGGCCCCCTCTCCGAGGGGGCTGTCACGAAGTGACTGGGGGAGTGTGGGCGCAGCCGCCTGCGTCTTAGCGTTCTTTGGGCGCGGTGAGTTTGTGGTCGGTGCGCAGGCGTTCGATGGTTTTTCGCTGCTTCGCGTGGACAACGAAGTTGCCTACCCTGCCGCCGCCGCCCTCTCCGTCACGGCATCAAAGTGACACCTCTCCCTGAGGGAGAGGCAAGAAGCTCGGCTCTCCCTTTGGGAGAGCTGTCAGCGAAGCGGACTGAGAGGGGCTTAGGCGGGCGAAGCAACGCTTCGCCTGCCTAAGCCGGAGCCGCGATGCTTTTTGCTTCCGTCTTGTTTCTCTCGTTGAAACAAACGCGCGATTTCCTCACATCGCAACCTGCCCAAATGTCGTGCGCGGTATCAAGACGAACCGCAAAAAAAAGAAAACCGCCTCTCGCGGCGGTTTCTGGTCGGGGTGTGTGGTGGGCGCTGACGGGTTCGAACCGCCGACATTCGCCTTGTAAGGGCGACGCTCTACCAACTGAGCTAAGCGCCCGCGACGCCAAGCCGCGCATTATAGCGGCACGGCGCGTTCAGTGAACACTTTTCGCGGTCTTGGGCTTGCGCGCAGCACGCGGGGCGACCGCTACCAGTTCCTGCGCTTGTTCGGCAGGCGGCTCGGGGCGTGGTTCGGGCATCCGTTCCAGCGCGTGTTGCAGCACTTGTTCAAACCATTTCACCGGGATGATTTCCAGCGCGTTTTTCACCGTTTCGGGAATTTCCGCAAGATCCTTGACGTTTTCTTCCGGTATCAGTGCGGTGGTAATTCCGCCCCGTATGGCGGCGAGCAGTTTTTCTTTCAGACCGCCGATGGCGAGCACTTCGCCGCGCAGGGTGATTTCGCCGGTCATGGCCAGATCACAGCGCACGGGAATGCCGGTGAGCGTGGAGACCAGCGCGGTGCCGATGGCGATGCCGGCGGAAGGGCCATCTTTCGGAATCGCGCCTTCGGGCAGGTGGATGTGAAAATCGCCCTTTTGGTAGAAATCTTCGGCAATGCCCAGTTGGCTGGCGCGGCGGCGCACGACGGAAATCGCCGCCTGGATGGATTCTTGCATCACTTCGCCCAGTTTGCCGGTGGTTACGACCTTGCCTTTGCCGGGCAGGTAGACGGATTCGATGGTGAGCAGTTCGCCGCCCACTTCCGTCCATGCCAGTCCGGTGACTTGACCAATCTGGTTTTCTTTTTCGGCAATGCCAAAGGTGTGTTTGCGCACGCCGAGGTATTGGTCGAGGTTGTCCGCGTCGACGGCGACCTTGCGCACTTCCTTGTCCATCACCAGTTTTTTCACCACTTTGCGGCAAATTTTGGAGATTTCGCGCTCCATGCCGCGCACGCCGGCTTCGCGGGTGTAATAGCGGCAGATGTTGCGGATGGCTTCTTCGCTAACGCTCAGTTCGCCATCGCGCAGGCCGTTTTTTTTCATCTGCTTGGGCAGCAGGTGGCGCTGGGCGATGTTGGTTTTTTCGTCTTCGGTATAGCCGGAAAGACGGATGACTTCCAGACGATCCAGCAGCGCGGGCGGCATGTTCAGGGTGTTGGCGGTGGCCACGAACATGACGTCAGACAAGTCAAAATCGACTTCGATGTAGTGGTCCTGAAAGGTGTGGTTTTGCTCCGGGTCCAGCACTTCGAGCAGCGCGGAGGATGGGTCGCCACGAAAATCCATGCCGAGTTTGTCGACTTCGTCGAGCAGGAACATCGGGTTGCGCACGCCCACTTTGGTCATGCTTTGCAGGATTTTGCCCGGCATGGAGCCGATGTAGGTGCGGCGGTGACCGCGAATTTCGGCTTCATCGCGCACGCCGCCCAGCGCCATGCGGACAAACTTGCGCCCGGTCGCCCGCGCGATGGATTGCCCCAGCGAGGTTTTGCCTACGCCCGGGGGACCGACCAGACACAGAATCGGTGCCTTGACCTTGTCGACGCGCTGCTGCACGGCGAGGTATTCGACAATGCGCTCTTTGACCTTTTCCAGCCCGTAGTGGTCTTCATCAAGGATGCGCTGCGCGGCTTGCAGGTTTTTGCTGATGCGCGAACGCTTGCGCCACGGCAGTTCGATGAGCGAGTCGATGTAGTTGCGCACCACGGTGGCTTCGGCAGACATGGGCGACATCATGCGCAGTTTCTTGAACTCGGAGAGCGCTTTGGCAAGCGCTTCTTTCGACATGCCCGCTTCGTTGATCTTTTTCTCCATCTCTTCGAGATCGACGCCGTCTTCGCCTTCGCCGAGTTCTTTCTGGATGGCTTTTACCTGTTCGTTCAGGTAGTAATCGCGCTGGCTCTTTTCCATCTGGCGCTTGACGCGGCCACGGATGCGTTTTTCGACCTGCAAGATGTCGAGTTCGGCTTCGATTTGCGACAGCAGGCTTTCCAGACGGCGGGCAATGACTTCTTGCTCCAGCACTTCCTGCTTTTTCTCCAGCTTCAGCGGCAGGTGCGCGGCGATGGTGTCTGCCAGCCGTCCGGCGTCTTCAATGCCGCTGAGCGAGGCGATGATTTCGGGCGGGATTTTTTTGTTTAGTTTGACGTATTGCTCGAACTGCGCGAGCACGGCGCGGCGCAGGGCTTCCAGTTCATGACCGGCACCGTCCACGTCCATCATGTCTTCGACGCGCGCCAGAAACGCGCTACCACTGCCCGCATCATCGACGGCATGAATGCGCGCGCGCGCACGCCCTTCTACCAGCACCTTGATGGTGCCATCGGGCAGTTTGAGCATTTGCAGGATGCTGGCTGCGCAGCCGACCTGATACACGTCATCAGGACCGGGGTCTTCCTTGCCGACGTTTTTCTGGGTGACGAGCAGGATGGTTTTGTCCGCCCCGGCAGCCAGTTCCAGCGCCTTGATGGAGCGCGGACGCCCGACAAACAGGGGGATGACCATGTGCGGGAAGACGACTACGTCGCGCAGCGGCAACATGGGCAACTGCTGGAGCAGGTCAACATCAATCGGGAAAGCAACAGCCATTTCGTTCTCTCTCAGGCAAGGCAATGCCTTAGATGGGGAGGCGGCGGGCAGATTTCAAGCCCGCGCGCCCGCACAGAATCATTTTTTGCCGGAAACCATGGATTTCTCGGGTTGTTCCGCATACAGAATCAGCGGACGCGCATTTTCGGTGATGGTGTTTTCTTCTACCACCACTTTTTCCACGCCTTGCAAGGCGGGCAGTTCGTACATTACGTCCAGCAGCGCGTTTTCCATGATGGAGCGCAGACCGCGCGCGCCGGTGCGCCGCTTGATGGCGCGGCGAACCACGGCTTCGAGCGCGGCAGGACGCAGTTCCAGCGCCACGCCTTCCATGGCGAAGAGTTTTTGATACTGCTTGACCAGCGCGTTTTTCGGCTCGGTGAGGATGCGCACCAGCGCGGCTTCGTCCAGTTCCTGCAACACGGCAACCACCGGCAGACGACCGACAAACTCGGGAATCAGGCCGAATTTGACGAGGTCTTCGGGTTCCACGTCCTTGAAGGATTGCGAGGCGTTTTTTTCGCTCTTGGCGTGCACGTCCGCGCCAAACCCGATGCCGCTGCGCTCGGTGCGGTTGAGGATGATTTTGTTCAGTCCATCAAAGGCACCGCCGCAGATGAACAGGATGTTGGTGGTATCAACCTGGACAAAATCCTGATTCGGATGCTTGCGCCCGCCTTGCGGGGCGATGGAGGCGGTGGTGCCTTCAATGAGTTTGAGCAGCGCCTGCTGCACGCCTTCGCCGGAAACGTCGCGGGTAATGGAGGGGTTTTCGGACTTGCGGGTGATTTTGTCGATTTCGTCGATATAGACGATGCCCCGCTGCGCCTTTTCCACATCGTAATCGCAGCGCTGGAGCAGCTTCTGGATGATGTTTTCCACGTCTTCGCCAACATAACCGGCTTCGGTCAGCGTGGTGGCGTCCGCCATCACGAAGGGCACATCGAGCAGGCGCGCCAGCGTTTGCGCCAGCAGCGTTTTGCCCGAACCGGTGGGACCGATGAGCAGGATGTTGCTTTTCGACAGCTCTACGCCGTCATCGTCATCCAGATGTTGCAGGCGCTTGTAGTGGTTATAGACCGCCACGGACAGGCTGCGCTTGGCTTGCGTCTGGCCGATGACGTGCTGGTCGAGAATGGCGCAGATTTCGCCCGGCGTGGGCAGCGCGTTGCCCGTGCCCCGCCCTTCGGCGCCGTCCGCACTGTTGTCTTCTTTCAGGATGTCGCTGCACAGCTTGATGCATTCATCGCAGATGAACACCGTCGGGCCGGCAATCATCTTTTTCACTTCATGCTGCGCCTTGCCACAAAACGAACAGTACAGCGGCTGCTCGCCATTGCCATTCTTGCGTTCTTTCATGACCACAATTCCTTAGCTGGATTCTTTCGCAAGCGCTTCGCGCTGGGTCAGCACACGGTCGACCAGACCGTATTCGACGGCAGCGTCCGCACTCATGAAGTGATCCCGGTCGGTGTCCTTGGCAATTTGCTCCACCGACTGGCCGGTGTGCTGCGCCAGCATTTCGTTGAGGCGCGCGCGCAGCGAGAGAATTTCACGGGCGTGAATTTCAATATCCGACGCTTGCCCGCGAAAACCGCCCAGCGGCTGGTGAATCATCACCCGCGAGTTGGGCAGGCAGAAACGCTTGCCCTTGGCACCGGCGGCCAGCAGGAAGGAACCCATGCTGGCGGCCTGACCGATGCACAGCGTGGAAACGTCCGGCTTGATGAACTGCATGGTGTCGTAAATCGCCAGCCCGGCAGAGACCGAGCCGCCCGGCGAGTTGATGTAGAAGTGAATGTCTTTGTCCGGATTTTCGGATTCCAGAAAGAGCAACTGCGCCACAATCAGGTTGGCGGACATGTCATTGACCTCGCCCACCAGAAAGACCACGCGCTCTTTGAGCAGACGGGAGTAAATATCGTAGGCGCGCTCGCCGCGCCCGCTTTGCTCCACCACCATCGGCACCAGCCCGCCGACGGCGCGGGCGGCATCGGCCTGGTTCAATCCCATCGTCATCATGCCCGTTTCTCCTTTGCGTGATTCATGCGGGACGTTCAAGCCGCCGCCGGTTGCGGGGCAGCACCCATGCCCGGTTCGCGCCCCATCAGTTCTTCAAAACTGACCGGCTCTTCCGTGGTTTGCGCCTGATTGACCACCCAGTCGACCACCTTGTTTTCCACCGCCAGCGCTTCCACCGGCGCCAGACGGCGAGGGTCGGCGTAATACCAGTCGATCAGTTCCTGCGGGTCTTCGTAACTTTGCGCCATGTCTTCAATGATGGCGCGCACGTCTTCGGGTTTGGCGTAGAGGCTGTTTTTGTGGATGACTTCCGAGAGGATGAGGCCGATTTTCACGCGGCGTTCGGCTTCCGACTGGAACCAGCCTGCTTCTACCTTGAAATCGCTGGTTTTCATGCCGCGCGACTGCATGTCGCGACGGGCACGCTCGGCCAGTTCCTGCGCTTCCTGCGCCACCAGTGCGCGCGGCACAACAATCGGAGTGTGTTCCAGCAGTGCATCGAGCACCTGGCTTTTGAGATTGACCTGAATGCGGCGTTTGACTTCGCGCTCTAAATTGCCTTTGACTTCTTCGCGCAGCTTGACCACATCGCCATCGGCCACGCCCAGCGCGCGGGCAAAGGCGGCATCAATTTCGGGCAGCACGGGTTTTTCTACCTTGTGCATGGTGACGGTGAATTGCGCCGTTTTGCCCGCCAGATGTTTGGCGTGATATTCCTCGGGGAATTTCAGGTCAAAGGCTTTTTCGTCGCCTTTTTTCAGACCGCGCGAGGCGGTTTCAAAGTCCGGCAGCATGGAGCCAGCGCCCAGCATGAAGACAAAACCTTCTGCCGTGCCGCCATCGAAGGCTTCGCCATCAATGGTGCCGCGAAAATCGACGGTGAGGCGGTCGCCATCTTCGGCAGCGCGCGCTTCATCCAGCTCGAAACGGGTGCGCTGGCGGCGCAGCACGTCGATGGTTTTCTGCACTTCTTCGTCGCCCACGCTAAGCGTGCCGCGCTTGAATTTGAGCGCGGCCAGATCGCCCACGACTACTTCTGGATAGGTCTCGAAAATGGCGGTGAAACCCAGTTCGGCGGGTTGCGCGTCGCCTTCGACCGCTTTGGGTTCAATGCGGGGACGCCCCGCTACGCGCAGTTTTTCTTTTTGCAGATGCTCGTTGAGCATTTTTTCGACTTCGTCGCCCAATGCCTCGGAACGCGCCTGCGCACCGAAATTTTGCTCCATCAGCTTCATCGGCACCTTGCCGGGACGAAAGCCCGGCAATTTGGCGGTTTTGGCCATGCCTTGCAGACGCTTTTTCGCGGCGGCATCGACATTGGCCATCGTCACGACGAGGTCTACCCGCCGTTCCAGCGGGCTGGGTTCTTCCGTGGCGGGGGTTTGCTGAGGGGTTTGTTCCGTGCTCATATTGCGGGTTCCTGCTCTGAAAAGCGAAAAGCGCGGATTGTAGCACACGGGGGCTTGCCCCCCACAAGCGCGCCCCGCCCGCGCTTACAGGATGTAGCGGGCGAGGTCTTCGCGTCCTGCCAGTTCGGAGAGCCGCTCATCCACATAGGCGGCATCAATTTTCAGCGTTTGCGCGCTGCTGTTGCCGGCTTCAAACGAAATGTCTTCGAGCAGTTTTTCCATCACCGTGTGCAGGCGGCGGGCGCCGATGTTTTCGGTTTTTTCATTCACCTGCCAGGCGATTTCTGCCAGACGGCGAATGCCTTCGTCGGCAAATTCCAGGGTGACGTCATCGGTGGCCAGCAGCGCCTGATACTGGCGCACCAGACAGGCGTTGGTTTGCGTGAGGATGCGCTCGAAGTCTTCCACGCTGAGGCTGTCGAGTTCCACGCGGATGGGAAAGCGCCCTTGCAGTTCAGGCACCAAGTCACTGGGTTTGGAAAGATGAAACGCGCCGCTGGCGATGAACAGGATGTGGTCGGTGCGCACCATGCCGTAGCGGGTGTTGACGGTGGTGCCTTCGACCAGCGGCAGCAAATCGCGCTGCACGCCCTGACGGGAAACATCCGTGCCCTGCACGCCGGAGCGGGTGGCGATTTTGTCGATTTCGTCCAGAAAGACGATGCCGTTTTGTTCGACGGCGGCCACAGCGTCGGTTTTTACGTCTTCATCGTTAATCAGGCGGTCGGCTTCTTCGTCCGCCAGCGCCTTGAGCGCATCGGCAATGCGCATCCGGCGGCTGCGGGTTTTGCCGCTGCCTGCCATGTTCTGGAACATGCCCTGAATCTGCTGGGTGAGTTCTTCCATGCCCGGCGGGCCGAAAATTTCGGCGGTTACACCGGGCAGGCTGATTTCGATGTCAATTTCTTTGTCGTCCAGGTCGCCTTCGCGCAGTTTTTTGCGGAACTTCTGCCGCGTGCCGGTTTCCGCCGCGCCTTCGTCGCCGCGCGCGGGCGGCAGCAGAATATCGAGCACGCGGTCTTCTGCGGCATCCATGGCGCGGTCGCGCACCTGTTCGCGGGCGCGGTCGCGGCCATTTTTCACCGCCACTTCCACCAAATCGCGAATGATGGTGTCCACATCGCGCCCGACATAGCCGACTTCGGTGAATTTGGTCGCTTCCACCTTGATGAAAGGCGCATTGGCAAGACGCGCCAGACGGCGGGCAATTTCGGTTTTGCCCACGCCGGTCGGACCAATCATGAGAATGTTTTTCGGCGTGATTTCGGCGCGCAGCGTCTCTTCCACCTGCGCGCGCCGCCAGCGGTTGCGCAGCGCGATGGCAACGGAACGTTTGGCGCGGTCTTGCCCGACGATGTGGCGGTCGAGTTCCGAGACGATTTCTTTGGGGGTCATCTGCGTCATGGTTGCAGCACCTCAACGGTGTGGTTCTGGTTGGTGTAGATGCACAGCTCACCCGCGATGGCAAGCGAGCGGCGCACAATGGCTTCGGCATCCAGTTCGGTGTTTTCCAGCAGCGCACGGGCGGCAGCCTGCGCATAGGCGCCGCCGCTGCCGATGGCGATGATGCCGTGTTCGGGTTCGAGCACGTCGCCATTGCCGGTAATCACCAGCGAATGCTCGTTGTCGGCGACCGCCAGCATCGCTTCGAGGCGGCGCAACATGCGGTCGGTGCGCCAGTCTTTGGCCAGTTCCACCGCGCTTTTCAGCAGGTTGCCCTGATATTTGTCGAGCTGCGCTTCAAAGCGTTCAAACAGCGTGAAAGCGTCCGCCGTGCCGCCGGCAAATCCTGCCAGAATGCGCTCTTGATAGAGACGGCGCACCTTGCGGGCGCTGGCCTTGATGACGATGTTGCCCAGCGTCACCTGCCCGTCGCCGCCGAGGGCGACTTCGCGCCCGCGACGCACGGACACAATCGTGGTTCCGCGATACTGTTCCATGTTCTCCCCTATAAAAATCCAGCGGGCAAGCATAGCGCAGCCAGCCCGTTTTATTTCAGTCATCCGAAAGAAAACCGCCGCTTTGATGATGCCACAGCCGGGCATACAAGCCGTCGCGCGCGAGCAGTTCGCTGTGCGT
Source organism: Rhodocyclaceae bacterium (assembly GCA_017553285.1). Lineage (GTDB taxonomy): Bacteria > Pseudomonadota > Gammaproteobacteria > Burkholderiales > Rhodocyclaceae > JAFZMK01. The sequence continues at coordinate 4,161 of JAFZMK010000109.1, read as the reverse complement.
GCCGACTTCCACGATGCGCCCGCCATCGAGCACCACCAGCCGATCCAGCGCAGCGATGGTCGACAAACGGTGCGCGATGGCCAGCACGGTTTTGCCTTGCATCAGCTCATAAAGGCTGCTTTGAATGGCGGCTTCGACTTCGGAATCCAGCGCGCTGGTGGCTTCATCCAGCAGCAGGATGGGCGCATCTTTGAGCATGACCCGCGCGATGGCGATGCGCTGGCGCTGACCGCCGGAGAGTTTCACGCCGCGCTCGCCCACCTGCGCTTCATAGCCGCGATTGCCCGCGATGTCCGAGAGTTGCACGATAAAGTCATGCGCGCGGGCGCGTTGCGCTGCCGCCTCAATCTCGGCGCGGCTGGCGCCGGGGCGTCCGTAGGCGATGTTGTCGGCCACCGAACGGTGCAGCAAGGATGTGTCTTGCGTCACCATGCCGATTTGCGCACGCAGGCTGACACGGGTCACGTCTGCAATGTCTTGCCCGTCGATGACGATGCGCCCCTGGTCGGGTTCAAAAAAACGCAGCAGCAAATTGACCAGCGTGGATTTACCCGCGCCGCTGCGCCCGACCAAGCCGATTTTTTCGCCCGCACGGATGGTCAGCGTAATGTCGCTCAACGCCGGTGCCCTGCCCGCCTCCGCGCTGGCATAGGAAAAATTCACGCCTTCAAAGCGGATTTCGCCTTGCGCAATTTGCAGCGGCCTGGCAGACGGCGGCTCGCCCACCGCCTGGGTGCGGGCAAAAGTGCTCATGCCGTCTTGCACCGTGCCCATGTGCTCGAAGAGCGCGGCAGTCTCCCACAAAATCCAGTGTGCCAGCCCGTTGATGCGCAACGCCATCGCCAGCGCCGCCGCCAGCGCGCCAACACCGATTTGTTCCGTCAGCCACAGACGAATGCCCAGCGCCGCCACCGACAAGGTGAGCGTCATGCTCAACAGATGCACGCAGACCACAATCAGGCTCACCAGCCGCATCTGGCGGTGCACGGTGCCCAAAAACTCTTCCATCGCGCCACGGGTGTATTCCATTTCGCTGCTGGCGTGCGAAAAGAGTTTCACCGTCGCAATGTTGGTATAGGCATCGACGATGCGCCCGGTCATCAAGGCGCGCGCGCCGGCCTGTTCGGAAGACACGCGCACCAGCCGTGGCAGGGTATAGCGCAGCAGCACACCGTACAGCAGCATCCAGCCAAGAAACGGGCACAGCAGCCAGAAATCGAAATTCGCCAGCACCACACTGATGGAAATCAGATAGACGCAGGAATAGACCAGCACGTCGCCCAGAATGAAGCAGGTATCGCGCACCGCCAGCGCGGTTTGCATCAGGCGGGTCGCCAGCCTGCCCGAAAATTCATCTTGGTGAAACGCCAGACTTTGCCCCAACAGCAGGCGGTGAAACTGCCAGCGCAGCCGCATCGGGAAATTGCCCGCCAGCGCCTGATGGCGAAACAGCGTCAGCCCGGCAGGAAACAGCGTACTGAGCAAAATCACCACCGCCAGCGCCAGCAGCGTGCTGCGTTCCTGCGCCCACCACTGCGCCGGGGCGACACTGGACAAATCATTGCCCAGTCGCCCCAACAGCGCATACAGCCACGCCTCAAAACCGCCCACGATGGCGGCCATCAAGACCATCGCCGCCATCTGCCAGCGCACGCCGCGCGTGCACGCCCACACGAACGCCCATAATGAGGCGGGCGTGTGCGGCGCCTCTTCCACAAAGGGCGGCACGCTGCGCTCAAACCATTTCAGCAACATGGCCGCGCGCGCCCCCGGTTTAGCGGGTCGGGTTGTAGTAATACTTGTAGGTCGGCACGCGCGCTTGCGCAAAGCCTTTTGCCAGTTCCGGCGATTGCGGGCAATCCCACCACAGGGCGCGCCCTTTTTGCTGTTCTTCGGCCTCTTTCGGATGCGCCGCCATCCATTCGCGCATGAATTTCGTGTGTTCGGATTCGTAATCAGCCATGATGGTGCGCCTCGTGTCGGGTCATTGCAAAGCGCGCGATTGTACGCCGAAACGCCCGCACCTTCAGCCGCCCAGATACGACATGCCCGCACGAAGCGCATTTTGCGCCAGCGGCGCTTGCGCGCTGCGCAGCATGGAATAGCGGTCGGCGCGCGCGCGCCAGACGTTTGCAATGCGTTCGCGCAGCGCCGCATCCGTCTGCCCTGCCCGCAGCAGCGCGCGTATATCCGCGCCGTCTTCGGCAAACAAACAGGTGTACAAGCGCCCGTCGGTGGTGATGCGCAGGCGCGTGCATTGTTCGCAAAACGGCTGCGTGACCGAGGCAATCACGCCAATTTCGCCCGCGCCATCCTGATACGCATAGCGGCGCGCCGTCTCGCCAGCATGATTCGGCGGCAAGGCGTGCAGCGCAAAGACCGCCTGCACCTGCGCCAGCATTTCCTGCGCACTCATCACCTGCGCCCGGTTCCAGCCGTTGGTGGTGCCCGCGTCCATGAATTCGATGAAACGCAAAATGTGCCCCGTGCCGCGAAAATAGCGCGCCAGCGGCACGATTTCGCCGTCATTGCAGCCGCGCCGCACCACGGTGTTGACCTTCACGTGCAGCCCGGCAGCGGCGGCGGCATCAATGCCCGCAAGCACATCGCGCACGGACATCGTGGTATCGCTCATGCGCTGGAAAATCGCCTCGTCCAGCGCATCCAGGCTCACCGTCACCCGCGCAAGCCCCGCTGCGTACAAACGCGCCGCCAGTCGCGGCAAGAGCACGCCGTTGGTGGTCAGCGCCAAATCCAGCCCGTCGATTTGCGCCAGTTGCGCAATCAGTTGGTCTACATCGCGGCGCAGCAGCGGTTCGCCGCCGGTAATGCGGATTTTGCCCACCCCCATGCCGCGCAAAATGCGCGCCAGGCGGGCGATTTCCTCAAAGCGCAGCACATCCGCATGGGACAAAAAGCGGTGATTCTTGCCAAAGTGCGCGCGCGGCATACAGTAGATGCAGCGGAAGTTACAGCGGTCGGTCACCGAAATGCGCACCTCGCGCAGTGCACGGCGCAGCGTATCGCGCGGCGGCAGTTCTTCAGGCGAATCGGCAGACGGTTTCACGGTGTTTTCCCCGCAAGGCAAGGCACGCAAAGTGGCATTATCGCCGATTGGCGCGGGGCGCAGCAGATACGGCGGCGCAACGGGTACAATCCGCGCGTTGCGCCGTTTTCGTTTTTCGCCATCATGCAAACTGGTCTTGAACGTCTGCTTACCTCGCCCGAATTGCGCCGTCCGCTGAAAGGACGCAAAGTTGCGCTGATGGCGCATCCGGCTTCCGTCACCCGCGAACTGGCGCACGCGCTGGATGCCATTGCTGCGCTGCCCGAAGTGCAACTGACCGCCGCCTTCGGCCCGCAGCACGGTCTGCGCGGGGAGAAGCAGGACAACATGGTGGAATCCGACGACTACATCGACCCGGACTACCGCATTCCCGTCCACAGTCTCTACGGGCGCGTGCGCCGCCCCACTGCGGCGATGATGACCGGCTGGGACGTGCTGCTCTTTGACCTGCAAGACCTCGGCTGCCGCGTCTACACGTTTTTGACCACGCTGCGCTATCTGCTTGAAGCCTGCGCCAAACACGGCAAGGCGCTGTGGGTGCTGGATCGCCCGAACCCCGCCGGGCGCATTGTCGAAGGGCTGCGCCTGCGCGCCGGTTGGGAAAGTTTCGTCGGCGCCGGTGCGCTGCCAATGCGCCACGGCATGACGCTGGGCGAGATGGCGCGCTGGTTTGTGCGCACCTTGCGTCTGGATGTGGAACTGACCGTCATCCCCATGCGCGGCTGGAATCCGAACGACGCGCCCGGCTATGGCTGGCCAGCCTCGCACGGCTGGGTCAACCCCAGTCCGAACGCTGCCTCGCTAGGCATGGCGCGCGCCTATGCCGGCACGGTGATGATTGAGGGCACGACCTTGTCCGAAGGTCGCGGCACGACGCGCCCGCTGGAAGTCCTCGGTGCGCCCGGCCTCAATCCGCGCCGCTGGCTGGCCGCCATGCAGGAAATCGCGCCCGAATGGATGCAGGGCTGCCGTTTGCGTCCGCTGTATTTTGAACCGTGCTTTCACAAACACGCCGGGCAACTGTGCGGCGGCTTTCAGATTCATACCGAAGACGTCACCCACTACGTGCCCAACGCCTTCCGCCCGTGGCGGCT
>JAFZMK010000108.1 GCA_017553285.1 Rhodocyclaceae bacterium | reverse complement strand
GCCATCGCCCGCATCGACGCGGTCGTCGCCATTTCCGTCATAAATAGCGTCGTTACCACGGCCCCCAGTGATGGTATCTGAGCCATTGCCCCCATAAATGCGGTCGTTGCCATCTGCGGCATTGATGACATCGTCGCCATCGCCCGCTTCGAGGCGGTCGTCGGCATCTGAGCCTTGCAGAATGTCATTTTTTGCCGTTCCCTTGAGCGTGCCAGCAGCGTCGAGCTTCTGATAATCGAGCAAGAATCCACCCTCACCCAAGAGAGCTAAATACTCATCGGCTACGCCTTGATCTTGGGCGATTGTCAGCCATTCGGTGAAGAGAGCTTGACCGCCGTCCCAGTTGGAGAACTCTAGAAACTCGCCCAAATCCACAAAGGCTTTCTGCGGGTTGACTTGATGCACTGCCTGAAATTTTGCAATGACTTGCGAAAAATCCAAAGAAAACAGATTGTCTTCCAGTTTGAAAAACAATTCATCCACATACGGTTTCAGCCGTGTCTGAAATAGCAGGGATTGATAAATGCTATCCGACAAAGCCTTGTCCGCAGATTTGACTGTATCAATAAATCTTTGCGCCATTGCGTCCGAGGTAACATAAACATAATGCGTATACAACCCAGAGAACGCATCAAGAACTTTTACTTTGTTCACCAAAGAATTTGCTTCCTGCTGAATGTCATGACTAACAGAAAATGGATCATCAGAAATTCTTTTTTCTTGGCTTGGTGTTAGCGCAATACCCTTGCCCGTAGTGCTCCGAATGTATGGCTCAAGAAAAACAATATCGTTATAAGTGCCAAAGTCATACGCTGTTCTTGCCCACGCATTTTTCAGGCTATCCAACAGCGCAAGCTGTTCCGTCTTGGTTTCAGCGGCGGAATATGCATCCAGTATCGTGGCTAATGTATCGGAAGTTGCTGCCGCCTCACGCAAATTGCGAACATGTCCAATTCCCATCACATCGGGGCGCATCTGTTGCTCTTCGGTAAGCTGAATTTCGTCGGTAAAATAGGAAAAAACGGGATTGGTGGCAAAATCCAAGTCGCCAAACTCGCCTTTTGTGCCATCAGACTTGGTGTAAGTTGAAACTTTGGCAAGAACATTTCCGTCGCCCAAGTCCTTGTTGACATCTTTCCCGTTCAAGTCGATTTCCACAATATCGAGTTCTTGCAGGGTCTTGATTTCCAGTTCCCCGTTTTCTTTTCTTATCAACACCTTGATATTGGCAAATTCAGCATCCTCGGCAGAAATCTTGCTGTCGCCGTTGCTGTCAAAGTTCGCCAACGCCTCGTAACCATCTTTGGCGTATTCACCGTTATTCAGCAAGGTTTTCTCGCCCAGAATCTCGTCAAATTCTGCTTTGTTATTTGCATTTCTGTCAATGAACAGAATGCCCGTATTGGCAGCCGTGAATCCCGTAGCCGTGGCAATACCATTGCCCTCAAAATCGTATAACGCCCCAGCATAGCCATTTTCACCGATGGTTTGGATGCCCGCATCGGTCAGGGCAATCACCGCAGGGTCGAAGAGGAAATATCGACCGTCCCGCTCGACCAGCACCCAACTACCTGGGTCTTTATGATCAAGAATTTGCTTTAGAAATGGATCTAACTGACCTGAAGGAAACCCAAAAGTGCCATCGAATCCTTCTTTAACCAAATTGGAATCAGCAAGCCCCAAGCCAGAAAAATCAATACAGCTATTCGTAAATAAATTATAATTTGTTCCAAAACCATCGATTTCGCCATTGGCTGCTCTTTCTGGGTATGAATTAAGCCTATCATATTGTTCTTTCGATACCTCTCTTGTGATGGAATTGATAGGATGATCGGCATCAGGTATATAACTTTTATCATCATACCTATTCAGGTTGTCTATTCCTCCTTCACGCTTAGTGCTTCCAGTCGACCAGCCATAACTATTGTGTTCACCATCAGAACTGTGTGTTTCATACCAAACATGCCCAAAGTCTGATTTAGACCTCTCGCCAGTTGTTGGATCGATATAGGTTGTCCCTGCGGGCGCAAACCTTACGGTTACATAATATTTAGTCATAAAAATCCTTATTTGAAGTTAGAGTGTCAACACATAAGTGTCAACATATAAACGATTGAAAATCATCACTGTCTCAATCGACACCTTGTAAATTGCGTCAAAAAAACACAATTTAATGCTTTTGAGCAGAAAAATAAATACCAATAGAAGTTTTCATCTCTTGGTATACAGAATTTGATGCACTGTGGTCGGTAATGACAAATTTATACCTCCCAGTCGGCAATCGAACACCGCCTATATTGGTTACAAATGCAATATCTTCTTTGCGCTCAACCCAACTGCCACCATGCGCCCTCATTGGACCAGTTAATTTTTCATCGAAAAACAAAACTTCCTGATGGTTTTTGTCGAGTTTGTAGCCTTTTACCGATATTTCAAACGGGTATTTGCTGGCTTTGTCGTAATAGTAATTCATTTTCCCTGTGCCGACATTTGGATATTCAGTTCTCAAGCCTATAGTATAGAACTTTTCTCGAACGCTATTTTTCACATCAAGCGTGATGGTTTTTCCTTGCCCCAAAGGAAAGTCCACATAGTTCGGGTCATCCGAAGTGGCAAGATCAACAACAAATCCGCAGCCTGCAACCAAGGCGCTCAACACAGCAAAGATGATTCCTTTTTTCATAAACATGAAACTTCCACAGAAAGCCAATAAAAAATCAGGACTAATCGTCCTGAACGCATCCCAAATCGGAATGCGGGCGGGATTATAACCGTTTTATCAATAGCATAGATTGATTTTTATCATCTTTCTGCGCAGCCCTTGCGGGAAGCCACTTTCCGCCAGAAAAAATTTTTGCCAACTAGAAAAAAATTTTGCGAAAGAGAAATTTTTGGCTGGTTTTTACCTCGAGATGAGGTGATTTTTTTTGTCCGAAGGAAGTGTTTTTTGTTTCGTCTGCCGCAAGCGTTTTTTTCTTGCAGCGTTGCTGGCTGGTATCCGTATGGCTATGATGCGGGAAGTCGCAGCAAATGAAAGGATTTCATCATGGCAGATTTAAGTCTCAGACATATGCCCGATGCAGTGCAGCGTGCGCTGCGTCTGCGGGCAGGACAACATGAGCGCAGCACAGAGGCGAAAATTCGCAATAGCAATATTTTGGAAAGTGTCGCCCATCCGCCCCAGCGCATCAAACTCGGCTCGCTGCTTGTCGGTATTGCTTGCGAAGCGGGAGGACTTTGCGACGAAGAAGTGGAGCAAATCAAACTACTGCGCGACAGAACACCCGCAGAACCGATACGGTTTGATGACGGATGATTGTGCTTGATACCAATGTTATTTCCGAGCTGTGGTGCATTGGTTTACGCCGCGCCTTGCGCAGCGGGTGTGTCCGCAGGCGGTGTGTCTTTTGGCGTGGCGGGGCGTTCGGGCAGGTAGGCGGCAATCTGGCAGAGGATGCTGGCCAGATAGGGGATGCATTGCAGGCAGAGGATGCCAATCCACAGCATGGCTTCGATGTCGCCGCTGCCCCGGGTAAATAGCAGCGCGAAGGTGCCCAGCAGCAGCGCGAACAGCATTAGCAGCTCTTCGCGGATGGGGCCGAAAAATGCCCATGCCCCTTGCGCTTTCCAGCCTTTGGGCGTGCGCACGAAGGTGCCGTGGCGTTTGATGAGACCGGCGAACACGCCGCGCGCAATGGCGTGCGCCAATCCTACCGAGAGCACCGAGGCGCCGAGAATGTCCAGCCAGGGCGCGTCCATCGTGCGCCGGTAGAGCACCGGGCCGAGTGCGGCTTTGGCCATCATGAAGCCCAGCACCGGCAGCGCCAGTGCCGCCACCGGCAGGCCGAACGCTTGCGGAAAGAGCAACATGCCCACCGTCCATGCCAGACTGGCAAGCGCGAAGACCAGTTGCAGCGCATCACCCAGCCAGGCGAACCAGCCGGTCAGGAAGTGATAGCGTTGGGCAAAATCCAGATTGCTGCGACCAAGCATCTGCGGCAGGTGCGCCTTGAGGATTTGCATCGCGCCGAACGCCCAGCGGAAACGCTGGCTTTTGATGGCGGCGAAATCCGACGGTGTCAGCCCGCGCCCGAGGATGTGATCGACGTAGCGCGTCTCAAACTTGCGCTCAATCAGGCGCAGCCCCAGTTCGGTATCTTCGCAGATGCACCACTCTGACCAGCCGCCCACGTCGACCAGCGCCGAGCGGCGCACCAGCGTCATCGTGCCGTGCTGAATCAGCGCGTTGCGCTCGTTGCGGTGGTGCATCCCGATGCGGAAAAAGCCGTCAAACTCCCAGTTGCACATGCGGCGGAAAGGCTGCGTTTCCCACTCGCGGTGCGCCTGCGGCGCTTGTACGACGGCAACATTCGGTTCGGCAAAGTGCGGAATCAGGCAGGAAAGCCAGTCGTGCGAGACGACGTAATCGGCATCGACCACGCCGACGACTTCGGCGCGCGGGTCAGTCTGCTGCAAGCCATAGTTGAGCGCGCCCGCCTTGAAGCCTTTCCAGTTTTCCAGGTGGAAAAAGCGGAAACGCTCGCCGACTTCGGCGCAGCGCGCTTGCAGCGGCTGCCACAGGGTGGGGTCGGTGGTGTTGTTGTCCAGCACCAGTACTTCAAAATTCTGGTAGTCCATTTGCGCGAGGCTATCGATGGTGGCAATCACCATTTCGGGCGGCTCGTTGCAGCAGGCAAGGTGGATGGAGACGAAGGGTTCGTGTTCGTGCGGCAGCGGCTCTTGCGGCAGAAAGCGGCGGTTCCAGCGGCGCTTGAACATCACTTCGCCAAACTCGAATCCGTGCGAGAGCAGCACGGCGATGGTAATCATCGTCGCGCCAATCAACAGCCCTAGCCCGAACAGGTCGCGCCGCGTCAGGTAATAATCGGCAGGTACGGTCATGGCGATGACCAGCGTGGTGGCGCAGCCTTGCACCACTGCCATCAGCCACAGGCGACCGAGGATGTGCCAGTCGTGCAGGAAAAAGGCCAGCAAAAAGATGGGAATCAACGCCAGCGCCGCTGCCCACAAGGCTTTTTCCTGCCAGTGAATGTCGGGCGAGACCAGCCCGTCGAGCGGGAATTTCGCCGCGCGCTCGGCGTTATAAATGCCCCAGTACGCGCCCGCCCAGCCTTCGGTATGGATTTTCCACGGCTGGTCGATGGCTTCCATGATGAAGTAATCCAGCGTGGCGCTGCGGGGGTTGGCGAGAAATTCGCGGATGAAGCGCGCCTGATTTTCTGGCGAGGCTTTCGCGTGCGTTACCGGCCAGGAATTGAGGGAACGCATCTCCGGGCCGTTGGACGGCCAGCCGATTTCACCAATGACAATTTTTTTGCGCGGAAAGGCTTTCACCAGCTCGTCATAGCGCATCAGCGCGTATTCCACCGCGCCTTCCACCGGCACGCCTTCGTGATAGGGCAGCAAGTGCACGGTGATGAAATCGACGTGTTCGGCCAGTTCCGGATAGCGCAGCCAGACGTGCCACGGCTCGGCGGTTGAGACCGGAATGCGCGCGCGGCGCAATTGGCTGCGGATGCGGTCGAGGTATTCAAACATCTGCGACATCGGCAGATAGTTGTGCAGCATCGCCTCGTTGCCGATGATGACCTGATTGATGTTGCGGTATTTGCTGGTCATTTCCAGCAGCGCCGCCAGTTCCAGATTGTCTTGCTCGCGCTCACCGTTAATCCACGCGCCGACCGTCACCGTCAGCCCGCGCGCCTGCGCCAGCGCCGCGATGAAAGGCACGTCGCGCGTGCCATAGACGCGGATGCGGTTGCTGCTCTGCGCCAGCAGGTCCAGGTCCGCGCCCACTTGTTGTTCGCTGGGAAAGGTTTTATCCAGCGGCGACTGGTTTTTCTGGAACGGCGAATAGGCATAGCCCCCGATGCGCCCTTCCGCGCCGGTGAAGGTGATGCCCTGATTGCGTTCTTTCCAGATCAGATATTGCCCGCCAGCGACCAGCGCGGTGAGCAGCAGCGCCACAAAGACGCGCCAGAGAAAATCAGTACGTTGTTGATTCATCGTAAATTGTCTTCGCAAAACAAAGCGGGCGAAAGATTGGCACACTGCGCGCGGCCTCGCGCAAGCGAGGCGAAAAGTCTACCGTTTCCGTCGGTGATTGTGGCTGCAAAATCGCCAGTTTGGCAGAAGTGCTTTGCCGTCGCGGGCGAAATTTGCCACAATTTTGCGCCTTTTCCCCCGCTCATTCCCCAGATGCGCCTGCTGCCCCGTCTTCGTCCCCTGTTCTGGCCCTCGCTTGCCATGCTGCTGCTGGTATTTGCCCTGCGCTACGGCATCATCGAAGCAGGCCGTCTGCCCGCCCACTGCGACGGTGCCCGCGCCAGCTCTTTGGTGTGCGGCGCAAAATGGCTGCTGATAGAAAGTTTCCAACACCAACGCCTCGGCTGGCTGGCGCTGGTGCTGGCGCTGGTCGCGTTCACCTTTGAAAGCCGCCGCACGGCACTGGCCGCCTGGCTCGTCGCCCTGGCCGGACTGGTGCTCTACAACTACGACCACGCCGGCGTCGCCGCCATGATGAGCCTGCTGGTCTGGGTACGCGCCCCGGGGCGGGGGCGGTCGTAGGCTGCGGGCGCGGCGTGCGACAATGCGCGCAGCGAATCCCAACCGACACAACACCGCCCATGAACCTGATGCAGCAAAAAACCGCCGCCCGCGCCTTTGTCGCCCGCTGGCAAGCCGCCGAAGGCAACGAACAGCGCGAAGCGCAGAAATTCTGGATCGAGCTACTCGGCGAAGTCCTCGCTGTTGCCCGCCCCACGCACCTGCTGGATTTTGAGCGCAAAGTACAAGGCCGTCGCATCGACGTATTTTTTGAAGACATGCGCGTGCTCATCGAGCACAAATCGCGCGGCACAGACCTCAATCGCGCCTTTGAGCGTGGCAAAGACGAAGGCGGCGCAGCCCGCCTCGTCACGCCTTTTGAGCAAGCCAAATGGTATGCCGACAACCTGCCCCGCAGCCAATCCCCGCGCTGGCTCATCGTCTGCAATTTCGACGAAATCCGCATCCACGACCTCAACGACGAACATCCCGCAGCCAGCCACGAAACCCTGCACCTAACCGAACTCCCCGACCAGCTCCACCGCCTCAGCTTTCTCACCCGCAAAGAAAACAGCCGACTGGAACGCGAGCGCAAACTCTCCATAGAAGCGGGCACCATCGTAGGCAAGCTGTATGACGCGCTCAGCGCCCGCTATCACAACATCGAAGCAGACCGTGCCGAACAACGCTCGCTCAACATCCTCATCACCCGCATCGTCTTCCTGCTCTATGCCGAAGACGCCGGACTGCTGCAAGCGCATCAAGCCTTTTATCACTACCTCAAAGACTACAACGCAGACGCCATCGCCGCCGCCCTGCGCGACCTCTTCACCGTACTGCGCACACCGGAAGACGCGCGCAGCGCACTCTACGTCCCCGACAAAGCCAAAGCCTTCCCCTACATCAACGGCGGCCTCTTTGCCGACAACACCATCCTCATCCCCCCTTTCGACGAGTGCGCCCGCGCCCTACTGCTGCAAGAAGCCTCCGCCGGCTTTGACTGGAAAGATATTTCCCCCACCATCTTCGGTGCCGTCTTTGAATCCACCCTCAACCCCGAGACCCGGCGCGCGGGCGGAATGCACTACACCAGCATAGAAAACATTCACAAAGTCATCGACCCGCTATTCCTCGACGCCCTGCGCGCCGAACTTGCCCGCATTGAAGGCGAAAAGCAGCAGAAAAAGCGCGAATTTCTGCTCCACGCCTACCGCCGGAAACTCGCCGCCCTCACCATCTTCGACCCCGCCTGCGGCTCCGGCAACTTCCTCACCGAAACCTACATCGGCCTGCGCAAACTGGAAAACCGCGTACTCGAAAACCTCCACGCCGCCGGAGACGGCGGCCTGCAAACCGCCTTTGGCGGCGACGGCTTCGACCCCATTCAAGTGCAAGTGCGCCAATTCTACGGCATAGAAATCAACGATTTTGCCGTCGAAGTCGCCAAAACCGCCCTCTGGATAGCCGAGCTACAAATGCTCGAACAAACGCGCGAAATCCTGCATACATGGCTTGACCCTTTGCCGCTCAAAAACAACGCCAACATCCACTGCGCCAACGCCCTGCGGCTGGACTGGAACACCGTCCTCCCCGCCGGACAATGCAGCTACATTATCGGCAATCCGCCGTTTCTTGGCTCATCGGTCAGAACAAAAGCGCAAACGGAAGATATGGAGGTCGCATTCGGAGACGAAAAGAAATGGGGCAAATGTGACTACTGCGTAGGTTGGTATCGCAAGGCTTCCACATACATGACCGATTCATGTCGTGCAGCTTTGGTCAGTACCAACAGCATCACACAAGGAGAACAAGTTGAACCCACTTGGCAACGATTCTTTGCCGCAGGCTTCCATATAGATTTTGCTTACAAAACATTTGTTTGGGACAGCGAAGCTACGGACAAGGCGCATGTGCATTGCGTCATCATTGGCTTTTCACGAAACGCGAACAACCGCGAAAGAACCATCATCAGCGCATCAGGCGAACATTTAAGCGTATCAAACATCAATGGCTATTTGATAGACGCTCCTAGCATTTTCCTGCAGACAAGAGGGAAAAACATTAATGCGCAAGCCCCGCAATTAAAGCAGGGCAACAAGCCTGTTGATGGCGGCAATCTTATTCTTTCGCCCGAAGAAGCGGATATGCTTGGCAAACAATATCCAGAACTGAAACAATACATCAAGCCTTATATTGATGCACAAGATTTTCTTAATGCCACGAAACCACGCCGCTATTGCCTTTGGTTTGTTGGCATCAAAGACCGAAGCGTTCTGGATATTCCTGAAGTAAAAGACAGGCTCAATAATATCAAGGAACAGCGCCTTTTATCCCCGACAAAAGAGTTTCAGGGCGCGGCATCCGAGCCGGAAATGTTTGTCCAGATACGACAACCAGACGCACAAACAATGATGATTGTCGCGCCGGAAGTTTCTTCGGAACGCCGTGAATATATCCCTATGGCTTTTATGAGCGCAAAGAATATAGTCAGCAATAAAATTCGCTTTATACCTGATGGCTCATTGTATATTTTTGGGCTGCTAAACAGCAGAATGCACAATGCGTGGATGAGGGTGGTGTGTGGCAGACTGAAAAGCGACTATATGTACCAGCCGGTTGTCTACAACAACTTCATCTGGCCACAACCAACCGACGCACAAAAACAGCACATAGAAAGCTGCGCCCAGCGCGTCCTTGACGCCCGCGCCGCACACCCCGGCGCAACCCTCGCCGCCCTCTACGACCCCGACAAAATGCCCGCCAACCTGCGCGACGCCCACCACGCCCTCGACGCCGCCGTCGAAACCGCCTACGGCGTCAACTTCGGCGGCGACGAAGAAAAAATCACCGCCCACCTGTTCCAACTCTACGCCGCCGCCACAAAAACATGACAGTATCTCCGCGTGGGCAACAAAGTTGCCTTACCCATTTAATCCGCTTCCGAGAGCAGTTCTTCATAAACAGCGAGGTCTTCGGCACTGAAACAGCAGAAAAGGATGCGGGTGGGGGCGTTTTGGGTGCGGGCGTGTTCGCGGCAGGTGCGAATGGCGATTTCGGCGGCGGGGCGGATGGGGTGTCTGGGGAAACGTGACCGTTCGCGCCGTCGCACGGGCGGCGGGTGACACGTCACGTCGCCGCCGTCGTGAGCCGTTGTGTGGTCAGGGCGCAGCGTTGTTCAATCAGGCGCACAATCTGGGCGGCGATTTCGCAGTCGGCGAAGCCGAGTGTGGGGTCGGATTGCACTGCGCGCGCGCAGGTCGGCAGCGCCTTGGCGACGGTCAGAATCCGCTTTTTGGCCTGCGCCTTGCCCATGCCTGTGGCTTCGGCGAAGCGTTCCCAGTGCCGCGCGCGGACGTCGTCAAACTTGTATTTGCCGCCGATTTTCATCGCCATTTTGGGCGTCAGGTGCGGATACACTGCCGTCGAAACCACGTCGTACAAAGGCGCCAGCACGGCGCCGTTTTCCGTGTACAGCAGCGAGAAATTCTTGGCGTGGGCGTCGTGATTGCCAATCAGGGCGTTAAAAATCACATAGTCGAACAAACGCAAAACCTGCGGCGCGCCAGGGCGCGTGCTGCGCCGGAGTAATTCAAAACACTGCGCCCAGCCCGGGCCGCCTTCGTTCTGGTATTTCATTTCGGGCACGATGCCTAGCGCCTGACAAAAGTCTTCCTGATGCAGGCGCTGACGCAGCCCCCCTGCGCGGGCGCGGCGGTCATAGCGTTCGACCAGCAAAAACGCGCGCCCCTGCACGGCGCGCACCTGCGCGCGCGCTGCCTGAAACTGCATGGCCTCGGCCAGCGCCAGACAAAAACCTTCGTTATTGACCGTGTCCGCCAAGGTACGAATCGCAGGCTTCAGAATGTGCGAGCTGGGCGCGCCGTTTCGGGGCAGACCGATTCTTGTGCCGTCAAACACCACGGGCAATTTTTCCTGCGCCCCCGCCAGCGAAAGGCGCAAACCATCCTTGCCCGCCAGCATGGGGCGAAGTGGCAGTTCGTCCAGTAGGGCGAGCACTTCTTCCTCGCACAACCACTGCACATCGTCGCCGTCTTCCGGGCGGGGCAAGGGCTGCCCCGGTGCCAGCAACGCCACCGCCCCCGCGCACTCGCCGCCGATGCCGTCCAGCAAGGCAAAATCGTTCTGGCGTGACACCTGCAATTGCTGCGCAATCAAGCGCCGCTGAGTGCCCTCGGGCAACAGCCCGGCAAAGAACGGGCGCGCCTGCTGCGCATCGAATGGCGCCGCCTGCAACGGTAACGAACAAGACAACGGCAGCGCATCCGCGCGCGCAAGCCAGGTCGGGTCATACTGAAAACACAGCCGCCCTTGCGCAAGCGACAGCGTGCCCACGCGCTCGCCAGACAGCCACACTGCAAGCTCATGCGTCATGCGTGCCGCCCTCCGCAAGCGTCTGCGCCGCCGCCGACGGCAGACCGGCAAGGTGCAGCCTGCCGCCCAGTGCATCGATGACGCGCAGCACGTTTTCCAGCCGCAACGTGCTTTTTCCGGCTTCCAGTTCGACGACAAACCGCACCCCCACGCCCGCCGCCAGCGCCAGTTGCGGCTGTGTCAGCCCAAGCTGCTTGCGCGATGCGCGCAGCGCGCTGCCGAGTTCTTTTGTCGTCTGTATGGAAATCATCGCCGCCCCCATTTCCCGTTCGGGAAATTATTGACCGTCGCAGCGAAAGAGGCAAGCAATTTTTCCCGAACGGGAAATTT
>JAFZMK010000107.1 GCA_017553285.1 Rhodocyclaceae bacterium | reverse complement strand
GGCTGCGCCAGGCGGCGAACAAGGTCTCGCCAATGGTGCGGGCGCTGGCGCGGGCGCGGCGCGAAAGCCCGGCGCCGTTGTCGATGACAAAGCCACGGGTATCGACGCCGTGGCGAGCAAGAATGGCGCGCATGGCGTCCCGGGCGCTGGCGACGGCATCCGTGCTTTCGGGGTCAAACTGCTGGCCGACGAGGGCGAACAACTGGCGGGCGATGAGGTTGCTTGACCATTTGTTCATTTCGCGCAGGATTTCGGTCAGGCTGGGCGAGGTTTCGGTGAGCAGGCGGCGGGCGTTCATGGGCGTGTCGCCGTGGCGCACCTGCCCGCTGAGCCGCCCGCCGGTTTGCGACCAGAGCGTGCGCACGGCTTCGGCAGCGTAGCGCGATGGTGACAGCGGCGCCAGCCCCCACAGGCGCTGACCGCAGGCGGCGGGCAGTTTGCCGCCCAAGCGCAGCGTGTCGCCTTCGAGTTTGGCGGTAAGCTGGCCATACCACGTGCCGCAGCCGCCCGCGCCGGTGCGAATCTGGTTATCCAGCTTGGGCGCGGCAAGCGCCGGTTCAGGCAGGGCGGTGACGGGGTCATTGGCGCGTGCGCCGGGGATGAGCAGCAAGCCGAGCGTGTTGAAATGCACCAGCAGCCCATCGGGACCGCTGTTGTAGGGGCGCAGCGGGCGCTGGTCGAAGGCGCCGGGGTCGTGCGCGGGCAGGGCAAGCGCGCCGTTGTCCAGCACGATGTCGCCGTGGATGCGTTCGATGCCCAGTTGGTGCAGGCGGTTGAAAAAGACGGTGAGACGTTTGAGGTCCAGCAGCGGGTCGCCGCTGCCTTGCAGGTAGAGATTGCCGTGCAGCCCGTCGTCGCGCAGTTCGCCGTCGCTGCGCGCGATGGTGTCCCAGGTCGCCGCCGGGCCGAAGGCGTCCAGCGCGGCGAAGGCGGTAAAAATCTTCATCACCGAGGCGGGGTTCATCGGTGTGTCGCTGTTCAAGGCGATGGTGGGCTGCGTGCTGCCGACGGCGCGGGTGTAGATGGCAACGTTGGCGGGGGAAAGTTGCGCTTTCTGCAAGGCGGCCTGCACGCTGGCGGGCAGGGCGGCGGCGGTCGTCACCGGCTCGGCACGCGCGACCAGGGCGGGCAAGAGCAGACAGACGGAAAAAACAAGGGCGGCAGGGCGCAGGCGGGCAAATCGGGTCATGGCGGCAGAATCAGGGTAACGGGGCTTCCCCGGCGTAGAGCGAGGCGAGTGTTTCGCGCGCGCGGATGAGGTGGATGACTTCGCCGTCGACGAGCACTTCGGCAGGGCGCGGGCGGGAGTTGTAGTTGCTCGCCATGCTCATGCCGTACGCGCCGGTGGCGAGGATGGCGAGCACGTCGCCAGCGGCGGCGGTCAGCGTGCGGGCGCGGGCGAGTACGTCGGTGCTCTCGCACACGGGACCGGCGATGTCGGCGGTAATCGGCGCAGCTTGCGCGCCGGGCGCGACTTCGACCACGTCGTTCCACGCCTCATAGAGTGCGGGGCGGATGTAGTCATTCATCGCGGCATCGACCAGCAAAAAGTGTTGCGCTTCGCCGTGCTTGATGTATTCGATGCGGGTGAGCAGCAAACCTGCCGGGGCAATCAGCGAGCGCCCGGGTTCAAAGTCCAGCCGCTCGCGGCGTCCGGCAAACCGCGCCAGCACGCGGGCAAGATAGTCTGCCGGGGTGGGGGGGCGTTCGTCGTGCTGATAGCGCACGCCCAGCCCGCCGCCGAGGTTGATGTGTTCCAGCGCGATGCCGTCGGCGGCAAGCTGGTCGGCCAGTTCCAGCAGGCGCGCGGCGGCTTCTTCAATTGGCTCGCGCTGCAATAGTTGCGAACCAATATGGCAGGCGATGCCTTTGAGGTGAATGCCGGGGAGTGCTGCGGCGCGCTGTGCGGTCTTGCGCGCCTGCGTCCAGGCGATGCCGAATTTGTTGTGTTTCAGACCGGTGGAAATATAGGGATGGGTGCGGGCGTCGATGTCGGGATTGACGCGCAGGGCGATGGGCGCGACGCGCCCCGTTTCGGTGGCGATGCGGGCGATGCGTTCGAGTTCGGGCAGCGATTCCACGTCAAAGCAGCCAATGCCCGCTTCCAGCGCGGCAAGGATTTCCGCCTCGCTTTTGGCGACACCGGAAAAGACGGTTTTGCCCGCCTCGCCGCCAGCGGCCAGCACGCGCGCCAGCTCACCGCCCGAGACAATGTCAAAGCCCGCGCCCCGACGGGCAAAGAGCGACAAAATCGCCAGATTGCTGTTGGCCTTCACCGCGTAATGCACGCGGCTTTCTCGCGCGCGGGTGGCCTGCTGCCAAGCGCTGAAGGCGTCTTCGATGGCGGCGCGCGAATAGACGTAGAGCGGCGTGCCGTAGCGGGCGGCAAGCTCGGCCAGCGGCACGCCTTCGAGTTGCAGCCCCTGCGCGGTGCGGGTCAGGTGCGGGGTGGAGAGATCAAGACAGGGCGAAGTCATGGTGTGCGGGTTGGCTGGGTGAGGTCAGGGCGCGGTGCCGGGCGCGGGTTCTTCGGGCACTTCGGGGATTTCGGTGTCAGCAGCATCGTGCGCGATGCCGAGTGCGGCTTCTGCGGGTGCTTCGCTGTCCGCTTCATTGCTGCCAGCCGCATCGCGCGCGGCACCGGGCGCGGGTTGTGCGGGTTCTTTGGGCAGATACAGCGGACCTTTGATGCCGCAGCCGGAGACGGTCAGGCAGGCGGCGCAGAAAAACGCAAGCAGCAAGGGGCGCATGGCAAACATCCGTGAGGGGAAAAACGGGCGATGCTAACAGAGCTTGCCGCCGTCGGGCACGGGCTTTGTGCGCGGTAAACAAATTCGGTCACAATCTGATGCGCGCGCAGGCGGCGTATTGCGTGCGTTTTGTGCGGATAATGCCGCGCGCCGCGCCCGCGCGCGGTTCATTTGGTTTTTCCCTGACTTTTCGGAGAGCAATGCAATGAAAAAGAATTTGCTGGGTTTGGCCGTGGCCGGTGTGATGATGTGTGTGTCGCCGATGGTGCCGCTGGCGCAGGCGCAAGATAGCGCGCCTTCGCTGGTACAGGGGGCGCTGCCGGATTTTTCTGCGCTGGTGCAGGAAGTGGGCGCGGCGGTGGTCAATATCAGCGTGGTGAAAAAGCTCCCCGCCGGTGCGGCGATGCCGGGCTTTCCGGGCATGTCGCCGGACGACCCGTTCTATGACCTGATGCGCCGTTTTGGTTTCCCCGTGCCCGGGCATCCGGGTTTTCCGGGCGGTGGCGGTGCGCCGCAGATTTCGCAAGGCATCGGTTCGGGCTTCATCATCAGCGCCGATGGTTACGTGCTGACCAACGCGCACGTAGTGGGCACCACGCCGGGCGCGGATACGGAAGTGACCGTGACACTCAACGACAAGCGCGAAATGAAGGCCAAAATTGTCGGCGTCGATGAACGCACCGACGTGGCCGTGCTGAAAATCGACGGCAAGGATTTGCCCGTGGTGCGCATGGGCGACCCGAACAAGGTGCGCGTCGGGCAATGGGTGGTCGCGGTGGGTTCGCCCTTCGGTTTTGAAAACACCGTCACTGCCGGGATTGTCTCGGCGAAGGCGCGCCGCCTGCCTTCCGAAACTTACGTGCCCTTCATCCAGACCGATGTTGCCATCAACCCGGGCAATTCCGGCGGGCCGCTGTTCAACCTCGCCGGTGAGGTCATCGGCATCAACTCGCAGATTTATTCGCGCTCGGGCGGTTTCATGGGCATTTCGTTTGCCATTCCGATTGACGTGGCGCTGAAAGTGGAACGCCAGTTGGTGGCGCACGGCAGCGTGCAGCGCGGCAAACTGGGCATCACCATTCAGTCGCTCACCCAGGAACTGGCGCAGAATTTCGGTCTCAAACAGCCCACCGGCGCGCTGGTTTCCAGCGTGGAAGCGGGCAGCGCGGGCGAGCGCGCCGGCATTCAGCCCGGCGACGTGGTGCTTGATGTCGACGGCGAGACGGTCAACGATTCGGGCGATTTGCCGCGCATCATTGGCGAAAAACAGCCCGGCGCCAAAGTGCGCGTGAAGCTGTGGCGCGACGGCACGGAAAAAACCGTGGACGCCACGCTTGACCGGATGCAGTCCTCGAAACAGCCTGCCGCCGCGCAAAGCCCGAACGAAGCCAGTAACGACAAACTGGGCGTGAGTGCCCGCGCCTTGACGCAAGACGAAGCCCGGCGGCTAAATCTCAAGCCCGGCCAGGGCGTGCTGGTGCAGTCTGCCGACGGTGCCGCCGCGCGCGCCGGCATTCGCAATGGCGACGTGCTGCTGGCGGTCAATAACCAGCCGGTCGATAGCGTGGCGACGCTGCGCCGTCTGGTCGACGCTGCTGGCAAACAGTTTGCGCTGCTGGTGCAGCGCGGCGACGAAGGGCGCATCTTTGTTGCCGTGAAGCTGAACTGAGCGCCCCACAAACCAGCCCGGCGAAGCCGCCGGGCTTTCCTTTGCCTGAACCTGCCAACCACCATGCTACGCATTCCGTTTCTTGACCCCGAATCCTTGCAGACGCAGGATTTGCCGGTTCCGCAGCGTCCGCATACCGCCGATGCGCTGGCGCCGCTCAAACTGGATGCGCCGCCGGTGTTGAATGACGATTTGCGCGGCTATCGCGCGCTATACCGGCTCGACCGGCTGGAAGCAGATTTCCGCCAGGGTTTCGTGCGAGCGGGCGGGTTTCGCATTCATGTGCAGGTTTTCCTGCAACCGCCTTCGCTGACGCCGAAAGGCACGGTCTGGCTGTTGCATGGCTATATGGAACACGCCGGGCTGGCGCAGCCGCTGATTGAGGAAGTGCTGCGCCGTGGTTTTCAGGTGGTGGTCTTTGACTGGCCGGGGCACGGCCTGAGCGACGGGGCAGAGGCGACGATTGCGCACTTTGACGACTATCAGCGCGTGCTCGACGGCGTGCGCGCCGCCGTACAGGGCAGCGCGCAACTGCCCGCGCCGTGGCTGGGCATCGGGCAAAGTCTGGGTGGCGGCTTGTGGATGCAGCACATTTTGCGCGCGCTGCAAAACGGGCACACGCCGATGATTGAGCGCGTCTTGCTGGTTTCGCCGCTGGTGCGGGCGGCGGGTGCGCGCTGGTTGTCGCACCCCTGGATGCAGCAATGGCTGACGCGGCAAGACCGCGCGCTGCCGCGCTTGCCTCGGCGCACCAACCGCAATCCTGCCTATCAGCGCTATTTCTACAAGCGCGACCCGCTGCGCACGCGCACCTTCGGCACGCGCTGGGTGCTGGCGATGACGCAATGGTCGGAAGAAATGGAAGCGCTGCCGGCGTGCAATTTTCCCGTCTGGCTGGCGCAGGGCGAGCGCGACCCGATTGTCGACTGGCGTTACAACCAGGTCTATGTACGCCGCCAGTTTCGCATCGCGGAAAAACAGCTTCTGCCCCACGCCGGACACCAGTTAATCAACGAACGCGCGGATTTTCGCGCCCCGTTTACCGAGATGATTCCCGCCTTTTTGCGCGGCCAGCCGCCGGGCGCATAGCGCGTCAGGTTTGGTACCATGCGCCGCATTGTTTTGCATCGACCTGCAAGGAGCCTGTCTCATGAGCACTGCTGCCATTTTTGAAAGCCTCAGCGAAAAGTTCGCCGAACTGGCCGCCAACAATCCGGTTGCCGAACTGGAAAAGAACGCAAAATCCGTGCTCGCGGGCGCGTTTGACCATCTGGACCTGGTGCAGCGCGAAGAATACGACGTGCTGCGCGACATTCTGGAACGCGCGCTGGAACGCATCGAGACGCTGGAAAACCGCGTGGCGCAACTGGAAGGCGGCAAGCCGGGCGCTTCGTCCGTCTTGTAAAGCGCGCGCAGCACGCAGCGGGGAAGGCGGATGTCGCTGGCGCTTGTTCGCAGCCGGGCCATTGACGGGCTGGCCGCGCCCGCCGTGGCGGTGGAAGTGCATATTTCCACCGGTCTGCCGCGCGTGCATCTGGTGGGACTTCCGGAAGCGGAAGTGCGCGAAGCGCGCGAACGGGTGCGCGCCGCCATCCAGACGGCGAATTTTGAATTTCCGCAAGCCGTCATCACCATCAATCTTGCGCCTGCCGATTTGCCGAAAGAAGGCGGGCGCTTTGATTTGCCCATCGCGCTGGGCATTCTCGCCGCCTCCGGGCAAATTCCCGCCGAGGCGCTGGAAGGGCACGAATTTGTTGGCGAACTCTCGCTCACCGGCGAACTGCGCGCCGTGCGCGGCGCGCTGCCGCTGGCGCTGGCGGTCGGGCGCGAAGCGCGCGCGCTGGTGCTGCCGCAAGCCAACGCGCAGGAAGCGGCGCTGGCGCTGAATGCCCGCATCCTGCCTGCCGCCAGCCTGCTGGCGGTGTGCGCGCATCTGGCAGGTTCCGCGCCGCTTGTGCCGTGCCCGTGCGAGCGCCCGCAGCAAACGCAGCAGTACCCGGATTTGGCAGACGTAAAAGGGCAGACCGTGGCGCGCCGCGCGCTGGAAATTGCCGCCGCCGGGCGCCATTCGCTGCTGCTGTTTGGCCCGCCGGGCACCGGCAAATCCATGCTGGCGCAACGTCTGCCCGGCCTGCTGCCGCCGATGACCGAGGCTGAAGCGCTGGAAAGCGCCGCCGTGCGCTCGCTGGACGGGCATTTTGACGCGCGCTGCTGGGGCGCGCGCCCGTTTCGCGCCCCGCACCACTCAGCATCCGTGCCCGCGCTGGTCGGCGGTGGCGCAACACCGCGTCCGGGCGAAATCAGTCTGGCGCACCAAGGCGTGCTGTTTCTGGATGAATTGCCGGAATTTGACCGCCGCGTGCTCGAAGCCCTGCGCGAGCCGCTGGAAAACGGGCGGATTACCGTCTCGCGCGCGCAAGGGCGCAATGAATTTCCCGCCCGCTTTCAGCTTGTTGCGGCGATGAACCCGTGCCCGTGCGGCTACGCTGGCGCGCCGGGCAACCGCTGCCGGTGCAGCGCCGAGCAGGTGCGCCGCTATCGCGGGCGCATTTCCGGCCCGCTGCTCGACCGCATCGACCTGCTGGTAGAAGTGCCCGCCGTGCCGCACGCCGAACTGGCGCGGCGGCGCGCCGGGGAAAGTAGCCAGACCGTGGCGGCGCGCGTGAGCGCCGCCTGGCAGCGGCAGGCCGCGCGGCAGGGCGCGCGCCCCAACAGCGCGCTGGAAGTCGCCGAGGTGGAACAATTCTGCCGCACCGATGCCGCCGCCAGCGCCCTGATGGTGCAGGCCAGCGAGCGTTTGCAGCTTTCCGCGCGCGGCTTTCACCGCGTGCTGCGCGTGGCGCGCACGATTGCCGACCTGGCAGGCGAAGCGGTTATCACCGCACCCCATCTGGCAGAAGCCATTCAATACCGGCGGGAATTGACTGGCTAATACGACAAAGCGGGCTAAGTTATTGCACTGCAACAAAAACGAAGTGTAACAAAATCCGCAAATATTGTTCCAAAAAGGGTCAAAAGCGGGCGCGATAGGGTATGATTTCGGTGCTAAGGGGGATGTTGCACCGCTATCGTTATGGAAAACGTTTTCAGTGCTTGCGCGCAAGGTTCTGACACCACGGAAACCGTGCGCACCATGCTGTCGAGTTTGCCCAAAGAGGCAGCCGATGCACGGCTGGTTTTTATTTTTTACGATGATTCACATGACCCGCATGTGATTTACGCCGCCTTGCGCAAACACTTCCCGCGCGCGCGGCTGATTGGCGGCACGTCCGCGCGTGGCGTGTTTTCTGAAAAAGGCATGGCGGGCGACCATTCCGTGGGCGTGCTGGTGCTGTGCGACAAATACGGTGAATATGGCGTGGCCGCTGCCGACCAGGGGGGCGACCCAGAATCCGTCGCCGCCCGCCTGCTGCAAGAAGCGCTGGCGGATGCCGGCGCAGAAGGGCAGTTGCCCACGCTGGTGTGGGTGTTTTTGCCTTCGGGCACGGAAGAATATGCGCTGCGCGGTCTGCGCCGCATCGTTGGCGACCGCTGCCCGATTCTGGGCGGCACGGTGGCGGGCAACCGCTTTTTGTCCGGCCCCAAATTCAGCCAGATTTCTACTGCCGGCGTGTTTGAAGATGCCATCGTGGTGTGTGCCATGCTGCCGTCTTCGCCGGTGGGTTTTGCGCTGCA
The DNA here is from genome assembly GCA_017553285.1 of Rhodocyclaceae bacterium. GTDB lineage: Bacteria > Pseudomonadota > Gammaproteobacteria > Burkholderiales > Rhodocyclaceae > JAFZMK01. The sequence goes on along the minus strand of JAFZMK010000107.1, from coordinate 2,994 downwards.
AACCGGCTATGTGCCGCTGGGGCCGTCCGGCGTGGTCACGGCGGTGGCCAACGAGGACGGCGAACGGCTTGATGCGCCGGGCGACATCGGGCGCGAATTGCTGGAAATTGACGGCTTCCCCGCCTATGAAACCTATTGCGCCTGGCTGGGCATGGATGATGACGCCCCCATCGGCATTGATGACGAGCGCGCCTTGCTGCAAAACGGCGTGCTGCGTCCGCTGGCATCCATTCCGGTGGAGTCCGATTTGCACCAGCACTTGCCGATTGTGCCGTTCGGGCTGACCAAAAACGGCGGCATTCGCGTGCGCCGCGCCGCCAAGGTGGGCGAGCGCGTCTATGCCATGGAAGGCGACCCGGTGCAGCTTGCGCCGCGCGCCGGGCGCACGGCTTACGAAGCGTGGATGAATCTGTATCCGGACTGCGATTCCATGGTCGGCGCGCTGGTGGTGCATTGCGCCGCTGCGCGCATCGCGCTGGCCGAGCACGTCAAGGACATGCCCTACTACATCGCCTCCGCGCTGGACGGGCGGCCTTTCCTGGGCTGCTTCAGTTTTGGCGAACAGGGCGAAGTGGGCGGCTGCAACGTGCACGGCAACCTGATGATTTCCGCCTTGGTATTTTCCAGCACACACGGGCGCGGGCAGCCATGAAAGATTCGGTCGAAATCCTTCGTGATGTGGATTTGCTCAGCAATGAAGCGCTGCGCGAAGCGCTTTATTCCATGCACTATCAGCAAAAGTCGCTCTCCTCGGTGGGCGGCCAGTTGCAGTTGCTGCTCGATGCCGTCTCGTCGCTGCTCGACGTGGGGACGAACGATTCGCCGTTCTTGCGGGCGTTTTCCGTCTTGCACCGGGGGCTGGCGTTCTCGCACGCGATGATGCTGGTGGTCGAACACGCGCCGGGCACCAGCGCGGAATACCTGCGCTGCATCGAAGCCGAACGCAAGGTGCTGGTCGACACCCACTGGCCGATTCACCGCCTGTTCAAAAAAGTGCTGGCAGGGCACGTGGTGTGCACGCTCAACGGGCGCACCTTTGAAGAATGGAAAACCGCCACCGAATACGGCATGTCGCTGGAAGACTCGGCGCTGCTGGTGCCGGTGCACACCTTGCTGACGCGCGGCGTGCTGATGCTGGTCATCGATGGCAACGCGCACGACTGTTTCAAGTCCAGCCACGTGGCGCTGATGCGCCGCTATGGGGTGCTGCTGTCCAACGCGCTGGTGGGCTATGAAGCGGCGCAAAGCGCCGAAGAAAGCCAGCGCCTGCGCGATTTGACCGAACGGCTGCGCGCCAGCGTGATGTCCGCCCGCAGAAATGCCGACCTCATCAACGAAATCGTGCGCCGTCTGCCGGTGGGCGTGTCGGTGCAAGATAGCGAAGGGCGGGTGCAGTTGATCAACAACGCTGCCGCCAAGGTCTATCCCAACCGTTCGGCGGAAAGCCTGATGGGGCACTATCCGCCCGGCTTCATGAAGCACGAGTTTCTCGACCGCCTGCGCTCTGGTGTGCAAACGCAGGAGACCGAAGCCATCATCAACGGCGAACACCGCTATTTGCAGATGACCTTCGCGCCGGTGAGCATTTTTGACGAGACGCTGTTGCTCAACACCGTGCAGGATGTCACCGAATACCGCGCCTTTGAGGAACAACTGCGCCACAACACCTTCCACGACCAGCTCACCGGGCTGCCCAACCGCGCGCTGGCAAAAGAAATTGTTGACCGCCGCGTGCAGGTCAGCGGCACCGACGGCTCGCACCCCTTTGTCTTCGCCGTGCTCAATCTGGACGGCTTCAAGCAGATTAACGACTACTACAACCACACCGTGGGCGACAACGTGCTGAAATTCGTCGCCAGCATCGTGCAAGGCACGCTGACGCGCGAGAACGACTCGCTTTCGCGCATCAGTGGCGACGAATTTTTGCTCATCCTGAATCTGGATTCGCCCGACGAAGCCAGCGCGCGGCTGGAAAAAGTGCTCGACGAAATCCGCCGCCCGGTGTTTTCGGGGGCGCAGAAGATTTTCCTGTCCGCCTCGATTGGTGCCGCCATCTACCCCGTGCACGGGCACGATTACCGCTCGCTGAACCGCGCTGCCGACAGCGCCCTGGCGCGGGCGAAGTTCAACCAGCGCGGTTCCTTCTGCTTCTTTGACCCGGACCTGGACGGTGGCGATTCCGACCGCATGGTGCTGGAACAGCGCCTGCACTCGGCGGTGCGCGAGCGCACACCGATGCGCGCCGCCTATCAGCCGAAAGTGCTGGTCGAGCGTGGCGAACAGCACGCGCGCGTGGTGGGCTTTGAAGCGCTCGCCCGCTGGGTGGATGAAGCCGGGGTCGTGCATCCGCCCGCCACCTTCATCGAACTGGCCGCCGAACTGGGGCTGCTCGACGAAATCACCCTGATTATGCTGGAGCGCATCGCCAACGACCTGCCCGCGCTGCGTGGCGTCTATGGCAACGATATTGGCGTGAGCTTCAACGTCTCGGCGCAACAAATTGGCAACCCCGCCTTCGTCGACAAGATGCTGAAGACCATCGAAGAGCTGGGCGTTGCCTCCTCGCTGATTCTGGAAATCACCGAAGACGCGCTGATTGGCGTGCAGCAGTTTCAGGACCGCGTGCTGCCCAAGCTGCGCTACAGCGGCGTGCGTGTGGCCATTGACGACTTCGGCACGGGCTATTCCTCGCTGTCCGTGCTGGCAGACATCACCGCCGACGAACTCAAGATTGACCGCGCCTTCGTCGCCTCGATTCACGACCGCCTGCGCAGCCAAAGCGTGCTCAAAGCCATCGACTCGGTGGGCAGCGCGCTGGAAATTGCCATGGTTGCCGAAGGTGTGGAGAGCCGCGCCGAAGCCGATTATCTGCTGCGCAACACGCATATTTCGGTGATTCAGGGCTTTTTCTTTGGTCGCCCGGCGTTTGCCGAATACTGGATGACCAACGTCCTGGACCCGCAAGCCGTACTCCACGCCCACCCGTCCTGAAGC
>JAFZMK010000106.1 GCA_017553285.1 Rhodocyclaceae bacterium | reverse complement strand
GATGTCGCCGTGCCGCCAAAAACCCGCCCGCGCATCGTCAGCGCCGGACGCCTGGGGCCGGACAAGGGGTTTGAAGTGTTGCTGGAAGCCCTGGCGCGGCTGGTGCCGCAGGTCGATTGCGAACTGATGCTGCTGGGCGAGGGCGAATTGCGCGGGCAACTGGAAGCGCGCGCGCGCGAACTGGGCGTGGTTGACCGGCTGCTGTTACCGGGGCACGTGGAAAACCCGTTTCCGTATTACGCATCCGCCGATGTGTTTGCCTTTGCTTCGCGCTTTGAAGGCTTTGGCAATGTGCTGGTGGAAGCGATGGCGCTGGGGCTGCCGATGGTCTCGTCGGCCTGCCCGTATGGGCCGCGCGAGATTTTCGCCAAACCGGGCAGTGGCTTGCTGACCGAGGTCGACAGCGTGGATTCGACCACGCAGGCGCTGGCGCGCGTGCTGACGCAGCCGGAACTGGCGGCGGAACTTTCGCGCGGCGCGCGTGCGCGGGCGGAAGACTTCAGTTTCGCGCGCATGTGCGAGGCGTATGAAGACGCCATTCTGGCTGCGTTGGCGGGGCAGGCGGCGGGCGGGGCACCATCAGTTTGAGGTGGCAGCGTCGTTTTTGCGTTTCAGCAGGCGCAGTAAATGCTGCTGTTCTTCGGGGGAGAGTTTGGTGGTGCGTGCGCGCTCGGTGAGTGCATTGATTTCGTCGCGCAGGGCGCGTTCGCCCAGCCGCCGGATGGTGTCTTCAAACAGGGTCTCGGCGGTGGCTTCGTCAATGTCTTCGTTTTGCAGCAGATCGGCGCTGAGACTGTCGAAGACTGCGGCGTGCGGCGTGTGGCGAAAATGCACGGCCAGTTGCGCCAGCGTGCTTTCGTGGTGAATGTCGCCCATTTCCACCATGTCGATGATGGCAATCAGTGCTGCGCCTTCGGGCGTGGCGGCGCTGATGATGCCGATGGGAATGCGGGCGGCGAGAATCGGGCGCTGCAAGACCAGTCGCAACAATAAATGCACCGGCGTTTTCGGCGACTGGCGGTGGTGCGGCGTGGCGCGCGCGCGAAGCGAGCTGCGGCGCGGCTTGGCTGCGGCGGGCGCGGGTGCGCCGGTGGGGGCAAGCTGCCAGGCGCGTTCGATTTCCGTCACGGACAGGCCGCTGGCCTGGGCAAAGGCTTTGATGAGCTGCAAACGCAAAATGGGCGCGGAACGGATGCGCGCGACCAGCGGCTGGGCGCTGTGCGCGAGGCGGGCACGACCTTCGGCGGTGTTCAGATCCAGCTCGCGCGAGAGGTCTTCCAGCAAATATTCGGTAAGCGGACGGGCGTTGCGGGCGGCTTCTTCCAGCGCCGCCTTGCCGTATTCGCGCACGTAGGAATCAGGGTCGTGCTCGGGCGGCAGAAAGAGAAAGGCAAGCGTGAGGTCATCGCGCAGTTTTTCCAGCCCTGCTTCCAGCGCGCGGCGTGCCGCGCGCCGTCCGGCTTGGTCGCCATCAAAGGCGAAGACGATGCGGTTGGAGAGCCGCGCCAGCGTCTGGATGTGGTGTTCGGAAGTGGCGGTGCCCAGCGTGGCGACGGCGTTTTCAATGCCATACTGCGCCAGCGAGACGACATCCATATAGCCTTCGACCACCAGCACATAGCCTTGCGCGCGCGCGCCTTTTTGCGCCAGCGCCAGCCCGTAGAGTTCGCGCCCTTTTTCAAACAGCGGTGTTTCCGGCGAATTGAGGTATTTCGGTTCGCCCTGGTCCAGAATGCGCCCGCCAAAGGCGATGATGCGCCCGCGCCGGTCGGCAATCGGGAACATCAAACGACCACGGAAGCGGTCGTAACGCGGTTTGCTGGCTTCTTCGGGGACGATGACCAGACCGGCTTCGACCAGTTCGGGCGATTCGTAGTCGGCAAACACCTGACGCAGGGCGTGGCGTTCAGGCGGCGCGTAGCCGATGCCGAAACGTTCGATGATGGCGTCTGATAACCCGCGTCGGCGGGCGTATTCGCGGGCGGCGGGATGACGGTCAAGCTGGGCGCGGTAGAAATCGGCGGCGCGCTGCATTCGTTCCAGCAAGCCGGTGTGACGCGGCGCGCGCTGTGCGTTGTCGCGGTTGCCGCGCTCATGCGGCACTTGCAGCCCTTGTTGCCGGGCAAGGTCGGTGACCGCCTCGACAAAACTCAGGCTGCTGTATTCCATGAGGAAATTGATTGCCGTGCCGTGCGCGCCGCAGCCAAAGCAGTGATAGAACTGTTTGCTGGGGCTGACCGAAAACGAGGCGGTCTTTTCGCCGTGAAACGGGCAGCAGCCGAAATAATTGATGCCGCTTTTTTTCAGCGGCACGTAGTGCTCGATGACCGAGACGATATCGACGCGGGCGAGCAAATCATCAATGAAGGCGCGGGGAATCATCGGCGGCGCGACGCCGTCAGCCGTTCAGGCGCGCGCGCACGGTGCGGGAGACTTCGGCCAGATCCGCGCGACCGGCAAGCTGCGGCTTCAGCACCGCCATTACCTTGCCCATGTCGGCCATGGCGCTGGCACCGGTGTCGGCCAGTGCGCGGTCAATGGCGGCGGCGAGTTCTTCGGCGCTGAGTGCGGCGGGCAGGTAGGAAGAGAGTACGTCGATTTCGGCGCGCTCGGCACTGGCCAGTTCCGCGCGGCCAGCGGCTTCGTACTGGCTGGCGGAGTCTTTGCGCTGTTTGACGAGTTTGTTGACGATGGCGATGACACCATCATCGTTTTCGGCCAGGTCTTGCTGACCGTCGATTTCAGCTTGACGGATGGCGGCAAACAGCAGGCGCAGCGCGGAGAGGCGGGCGGTCTCCTTGGCCTTGAGGGCGGTTTTCATGTCGTCCTGAATGCGTGCCTTGAGTGCCATTTTTCGCTCCGCAAAATCAACAAGCGCCACGACGGGGAGACGTGACGCATAGAAAAGCCGGTATCGACCGGGAAAATCAGTACAGAGTCAGTACAGCTTTTTGGGCAGCATCTGGCTGCGCAGACGCTTGTAGTTGCGCTTGATGGCGGCGGCCAGCTTGCGCTTGCGCTCGGCAGTGGGTTTTTCGTAGAACTCGCGGGCGCGCAGTTCGGTGAGCAGACCCGTTTTTTCGATGGCGCGCTTGAAGCGGCGAATGGCAACTTCAAAGGGTTCGTTTTCCTTGACGCGAATACCAGGCATTGCTTGAGTGTCCTAAGTTGAAAAGGTTGACAAAATAAAGCGGACGATTATAGCGGTTTGCGCACACAAATGGCAAGAACGTCAGGCGTCTTTTGCCCATTCGTGACCTTCAAGGGTGAGCAGGGCGCGTTTGCGGGCGATGCCGCCGTTGTAGCCGCCCAGTTGTTGACCTGCGGCGATGATGCGGTGGCAGGGAATCAGGATGGCAATCGGGTTGGCGGCGCAGGCGCGCGCGACGGAGCGGGCGTGTGTGCGGGGAAGTCCTGCGCGTTCGGCCAGTTCCGCGTAGCTGCACAACTCGCCATAGGCGATGGTGCGCAACGTTTGCCAGACGCGGCGCTGAAACGGCGTGCCGCCAGCGAAGCAAAGCGGGACAGAAAAACTGCGCCGCTGCCCGGCAAGGTATGCATCCAGTTCGCGCGCGGCCTGATGCAGCACGGGCGGCGGCGCGGTGTGCGCGATGGCGTGTTGCCCGAAACGCACGGCGATGAGGGCAGTGTCGTTAGAAAACAGGGTGAGCGCGCCGATAAGCGGGTGGTGGTAGGCGCGTGCGTAGCAGATGGCAGATGGTGTGCTCACTCGGGGCGGGCGAGGACGACGGCGGAGGCCTTGAAGACGGCTTGCACCGGCTGGCCGGGATGCAGGCCGAGGCGGTCGGCAGACGTGCGGGTGAGGCTGGCAGCGAGGTGTTCGCCGCCGGGCAGGGAGAGGGTGACTTCGTGGCGCACCGCGCCGGCTTCAATGCTCTGGATGGTGGCGTCCAGCGTATTTTGCGCGGCGATGCGCAGCGCGCCTTCGCCAACGTGCAGCAGGACGGAGGCGGGCTTGACTAGTGCGCGCACGCGCACGCCCGGGCGCAGACCGAGCGCGCGTGTGCTGAAGTGGGTGATGGTGGCGAAAAGCGTGCTGGCACCGACGCTGCGCAGTTCGATTTCGTCGTGAAGATGGCCAGCGCGGATGGCGGCCACGGTGCAGGGCAGTGTGCCGTGCAGGGATGTGGGCATGACGATGCTCAGGCCGTGGTATTGACGATGTTGCCTTTGCCGGCATCGACGGCAGTAGGCGCATCAGGCACGGCTGCAAGCAGTTGCTGCATGTTGGCTTCGGCAATGTCCAGAATCTTCTTGTGCATGGTGATGGCAACGCTGCCTTGCGCCTTGGCCATGGCGTTGTCGGAGGCGAAACGGGCGGCTGATCCGATTTCCATGATGGTTCTCCTCGTAGCGGGGCAAATGCGCCCCGTCTATCTTGTTAGCGGCAGACGGGGTGAAAACTTGAGGGATTTTTAGTCGCGGAAATTGCCGTATTGCAGCGCCTCGTCGGGGAAGGCTTTGCGGATGTTGGCGATGACTTCCTGCAACACGTCGCGCTTGGCGCCATTGACGCGCACGCTGTCGCCCTGAATGCTGGCTTGCACCTTGAATTTGCCGTCCTTGATGCGTTTGACGATTTTTTTCGCCAGTTCCTGCTCGATGCCGATTTT
>JAFZMK010000105.1 GCA_017553285.1 Rhodocyclaceae bacterium | reverse complement strand
GCGCTGGCGGACGCCATGCTCGCCCACCGCTACGACGTGCAAGCCGCGCTCTACCTGCTGGCGACCCACCGCCTGCTGCGCGCGCGGCTGGGCGAGGCGTATCAGCCCGCGCAGCAGCTTGGCGGCGCGCTGTACCTGTTTGTGCGCGGCATTGACGGCGCTACGCGCGGGCTGTGCGCGCTGGGTGCGGACGAAAACCTGCTCGCCTTGCTGGACGAACTGGAGGCGCTGGCATGACACACACGCAGCCGCTGCTGGAGATCCTCGCGCAACTGGGCGAACAAGGCGCGCTGCGCCGCCTTGATTACGCGCTGGCGGCGTTTCTTTGGCAGCGCGAACCCGCCGCCCCCGCTGCGCTGGCGGTGGCGGCAGCGCTGGTGTCACACGTCGAAGGCGAGGGGCACACCTGCTTGCCGCTGGCAGACTTGCCCGCGCGGTTGCAAGCCTTCCCCGCGCTCGCCGCGCAGCCGCTGCCCGGCAGTGTTGCCGAATGGTGTGCCGCGCTGCGCGCCTGCGCCTGCGTGCGTCTGGAAACGGAAGCCGATAGCGGTCAGCCGCTGGTGCTCAGCGCCGCAGGCGCGGGCGCGCGTTTGTATCTGCGCCGCTATCACGGCTGCGAACAACGCATCCGCGCAGCGCTGGCGCAGCGCAGCTCGGACGGCGCGCCCGATGTGGCGCAAGCAGACTTGCGCCGCTGGCTGGATCGGCTGTTTGCGTCTGCCAGCGATGCGTTCGACTGGCAAAAAGCCGCCTGCGCGCTTGCCCTGCGCGGGCGGCTCACCCTGATTACCGGCGGCCCCGGCACCGGCAAAACCTACACCGCCGCCCGCCTGCTCGCCTTGCTCGCCGCCACCGCGCCGCGCCCCGAAACCCTGCGCGTGGCACTCGCCGCGCCCACCGGCAAGGCCGCCGCGCGCCTGCGCCAGTCCATCGACAGCGCGCTCGTCCCGCTGTGCGAAACACTGGGCGCGCAACTGGATTTGTCCGCCTTCGCCCAGCGCATCGGCCCTGCCCGCACGCTGCACCGTCTGCTGGGCAGCGTGGCAGGCAGCCGCCGCTTCCGCTTTCATGCGGGTAATCCGCTGGACGTGGACGTGCTGGTCATCGACGAAGCCTCCATGGTGCACCTCGAAATGATGGACGCCGTCTTTCAGGCGCTGCCCGCACACGCCCGCCTGATTTTGCTGGGCGACAAAGACCAGCTTGCTTCCGTGGAAGCCGGCGCGGTGCTCGGTGAGCTGTGTCGCGGCGCCGAGCACGGCAACTACCCACCCGAGACCGCCCGCTATCTTGCCGCAACGACCGGCCAGACGCTGCCCGTCGAATACTGCGCCGCCGCCGACGCGCCCGTCCCCCCGCTTGCCCGCCATACCGTCATGCTGCGCCAAAGCCGCCGCTTTCACGGCCCCATCGGCGCACTCGCCCAAGCGGTCAACCGGGGCGACGCGGCAGGCGCGCAAGCCATTCTGGCGGACGCCCCGCCGGAAATCCTGCACCACCGCGCCGGTGCGCGCGCCGAAGAAATCCACCGCCTCGCCACCGAAGGCTACCGCGACTATCTCGCCGCCCTTGCCCAAAAACCCGCAACGCCCGAAGCGCACGCGCAATGGGCGGGCGACATCCTGCGCGCCTTCGACCGCTTCCGCATCCTGTGCGCCACGCACCACGGCGCGTTCGGCGTGCAAGCGTTAAACCGCGCCATCGCCCAGGCGCTTGCCGAAGCGCGCCTGATTCGTCCCGACGGGCTGTGGTACGCCGGTCGCCCCGTCATGGTCACGCGCAACAGCCCGGAACTGAGCGTGTTCAATGGGGATACCGGCATCGCGCTGCCCGCCCCCGAAGGCAAGCGCCTGCGCGTGTATTTTCTCAACGGCGACGAACTGCACGCCGTGCCCGCCAGCCGTCTGGCACACGTCGACACCGCCTTCGCCCTCACCGTGCACAAAAGTCAGGGTTCCGAATTTACCCACACCCTGCTGGCGCTGGCGCACAACAGCGGCCAGGTGCTTAGCCGCGAACTGGTCTACACCGGCATCACCCGCGCCCGCGAACGTTTCACCCTGATGGAAGAAACCCCCGACCTCTTCGCCCAAGCCATCGCGCAACCTACACGGCGGGCGAGCGGGTTGTAAGTAAGTGCCCCCCACGCGCGCGCCAGCCGCGCTAACGCGCGTCTGTCACTTGCTGCCCCCCGAGGGGGCTGCGCCCTCCACGTCGCCGCCCTTTGGGGTGGCTTCCGGCTACGGCGAGCGAAGCGGTGCTTCGCTTTTTCGCCTCCGCCCTTGAGGCGGCTCGGCGGCGGGCGGGTGCCCCCCCACGTTCGCGCCAGCCGCTTCGCGTCTGTCACTCTCTTCCACGTCGCCGCTAAAGCGGCTTCCGGCTACGGCGGGGGTCAGGAATGGGTGGAGGGTTGCGGGTTGTTCAGGCGGAAGGTGTCGAGGAAAG
>JAFZMK010000104.1 GCA_017553285.1 Rhodocyclaceae bacterium | reverse complement strand
CTCCGCTCAAGGCGCGACCTGCAAAGGTGCTGGGCTGAAAACGGAAATCGGCGGCGAGCACGGGCGCGTCCGCCAGTGTGCCTTGCGCCTGAAAATCCAGATTGAGGTCGGCCTTGGGCGCGCTGGCGACGAACTCGGCGGGATTGACGGCTTTGAGCGCGCCTTGCGCGGCAAAGCGGGCGTCGTCAGCGTGGTATTCACCGTCCAGATGAAGCTGTGCTTTGCCGGTGGCAAGCTGCACGCGGGCGCTTTGCGTGGCGGGCGTGCCTTGCGCTTCAATGCGTCCGGCAAGCGTGGCGGCGGGCAGGGTGGCGTCCAGCGCCTGCGGGTGCAGGTTCGCCAGCGTGATGTCGGCCTGCATGAGACCGGCGCGGTTGGCATCCGCCTGCCAGCCGAGGCGGCCTGTGATGCGGCCTTCGCCGCGCAGCAGGATGCGCAAGTCGTCCAGACGCACGGCTTCGGCGGCGAGTACCAGCGCGGTGGAGAGCGATTCCAGCGGCAGTTGCTGTTTGTCCAGCGTGCCGGGGGCGGCGTTTTTCAGGGCGAGCGTGCCGTTCAACTGCCACGGCTGCTCAGGCGGCGTCTCAGTTTGGCGCAATTGCAGTTCAGCATTCAGACGCGCGGCGGGCGCACTCGCAGCAAAGTGCGCGGGGTTGATTTCCTGCGCCTGCACCTGCGCCTGCACAAGCGGCATGGGCTGTGCGGCGTCGATTGTGGCGTCAAGCTGCACGCGGGCGGTTTCATCGACCGTGGCGGCCAGTTGCAGGGGCAGGGCGTCCAGCGAGCCTTCGGCATCCAGCCGCGCGGCGAGCGCGTGGGTTTTGCCCTCTTCGGCACCGGGCAGCGTGCCGGTGAGCGTGCCGTGCGCCGTGGCGGTATAGGGTTGGGCGGCGGTGTCGGCGGCGGCTTCCAGCGCCAGTTGCCCGTCGATGGGGACGATGGTGGCAGTGAGTGTTTCGATGCGGTGCAGGCGTCCGTCGCTGCTGGCGCGGGCGGTGAGTTCGCGCACCAGCGCGGTTTCTTCGCCGCTTGCCCAGTCTTGCAGGGCAATTTCGCCAATATGCAGCCGCTCAAGCTGCAAGGAAACCGGCAAGGCGACTTTCGGCAGCGCCAGCGGTTCGGTGCGCGGCGGTGTTTCTTCTTCGCTGGGGGCGCTGGCGAAGGTGATGCGCGCGGCTTCCAGCGTCTGGATGTGTACGCGGCCAGCAAGCAGGGCAGACAGGCGCCAGACAAGCACGGGCGACTGGATGGTGACATGCATCTGCTCGTCCGTCACGTCGATGCGTTCGGCGCGAAAACCGCTGGCCAGCGTGCCTTGCGGCTCGACGGCTTCGACCATCGGCGCTGCCAGCGACAGCGCGTAATTCAGGCCGGATTGCGTGCCCAGCAGCCAGAAAAGCACCGCGCCCAGCAGCACAAACAACACCGCCAGTGCGAGCAAAACGCGCTGCCACAGGCGGCGGCGGGCGGACGGGGCGGCGGGGGCAGTGGCAGCAGGGGCGGCAGTGGTCATGGGCGAAGTCAGGCAAGGAATTGGGCGAGCAGCGCGCCGGGGTCGGGCGCGCGCATGAAGGTTTCACCAATCAGAAAGCTATGGACGCCAATTTCGCGCAACTGCGCGATGTCTTCCCGGGCGCCGATGCCGGATTCGGCCACCGGCAGGCGTTCGGCGGGAATGCGTGCAAACAGCGCGCGGCTGCGGTGCAAGTCGACGGCAAAGGTTTTGAGGTTGCGGCTGTTGACGCCAATCAGCGGCGTATTGAGTGACAGCGCGCGTTCCAGTTCGTCTTCATCGTGAATTTCCACCAGCACGGCCATGCCAAGCTGCGTGGCGACGGCTTCCAGTGCGCGCAGGGTGGGCGCATCGAGCAAGGCGGCGATGAGCAAGATGGCATCCGCGCCCATCGCGCGGGCTTCAAAAACCTGCCATTCGTCCAGAATGAAATCCTTGCGCAAGACGGGCAACGAACAGGCAGCGCGGGCGGCGGCGAGGTATTCGGGCGCGCCCTGAAAGAAATCGCGGTCGGT
>JAFZMK010000103.1 GCA_017553285.1 Rhodocyclaceae bacterium | reverse complement strand
GGCACGCGCGCGCTCTCCATTGGCGACCGCGCCACCATCGCCAACATGTGCCCGGAATACGGCGCGACGGCGGCGCTGTTCCATATTGATGCGCAAACCATTGAGTACCTCAAACTCACCGGGCGCGAACCGCAGCAGGTCGCGCTGGTCGAGCACTACGCCAAAACCACCGGCCTGTGGGCGGATGCGCTGGCGAGCGCCGAATACGAGCGCGTGCTGCGTTTTGACCTGGGCACGGTCGAGCGCACCCTCGCCGGTCCTTCCAACCCGCACCGGCGGCTACCCACGGCGGCGCTGAAAGCGCGCGGCATTGCCGCCAACACCCCCGCCGATCTGGAAAAAACCCGTGCTGACGAACGCGACGGGCGCCTGCCCGATGGTGCCGTCATCATCGCCGCGATTACCAGTTGCACCAACACGTCCAACCCGCGCAACGTCATCGCCGCCGGTCTGCTGGCGAAGAAAGCCAATGCGCTGGGCTTGGTGCGCAAGCCGTGGGTGAAAACTTCGTTTGCGCCCGGCTCGCGCGTTGCCCGCCTGTATCTGGAAAAGGCGGGGTTGCTGCCGGAACTGGAAAAACTCGGCTTCGGCATCGTCGCCTATGCCTGTACCACCTGCAACGGCATGTCCGGCGCGTTAAGGCCGGAAATCCAGCAAGAAATCGTGGCGCGCGATGTCTACACCACCGCCGTGCTCTCCGGCAACCGCAATTTTGACGGGCGCATTCACCCCTACGCCAAACAAGCCTTCCTCGCCTCGCCGCCGCTGGTCGTCGCCTACGCGCTGGCGGGCACCATCCGCTTTGATATTGAGCAAGACGTGCTCGCCGTCGTCGACGGCAAGGAAATCCGCCTGAAAGACTTGTGGCCTGCCGACGAAGAAATCGACGCCATCGTCGCCGACTGCGTGCAGCCGGAAATGTTCCGTCAGGTCTATGAACCGATGTTTGCCGCCCGCGCAGACAGCGCGCAAACCATCCGCCCGCTGTATGAATGGCGACCAAAATCGACCTACATCCGCCGCCCGCCCTACTGGGATACCGAAGGCGTCGGCGCGCTGGCGGCCAATGCCCGCACGCTCAAAGGGATGCGCGCACTGGCGGTGCTGCCGGACAACATCACCACCGACCACCTTTCGCCCTCCAACGCCATCCTGCCCACCTCGGCGGCGGGCGAATATCTGGCGAAAATGGGGCTGCCGGAAGAAGACTTCAATTCCTACGCCACGCACCGGGGCGATCACCTCACCGCGATGCGCGCCACCTTTGCCAACCCGCAACTGGTCAATGAAATGGCGGTAGTCGACGGCAAGGTGCAAAAAGGCTCGCTGACCCGCGTGGAGCCAGACGGCAAGGTGATGCGCATGTGGGAAGCGATTGAAACCTATCTGTCGCGCCGCCAGCCGCTGATTATCATCGCCGGTGCCGATTACGGCCAGGGTTCGTCGCGCGACTGGGCAGCCAAGGGCGTGCGGCTGGCGGGTGTGGAAGCCATCGTCGCCGAAGGCTTTGAGCGCATCCACCGCACCAACCTGATTGGCATGGGCGTGCTGCCGC
>JAFZMK010000102.1 GCA_017553285.1 Rhodocyclaceae bacterium | reverse complement strand
TTGTGGGCAAGCGGTGGGCAGGCTGTTGTGCAAATGTGGGGCAAAATTCGGGAAACGGGCAAAATGCCGTTTATCCACAAAGCATCCCCAACCCATCCCGCAGTTTTCCCGGTCTGCCGCAAGGCAGCAAAATAACCAGCATGTCTTTCAATTGTATAGAAATTTTCTGCAAGGTGGTCGATAACTTCGGTGACGCCGGGGTGTGCTGGCGGCTGGCCTGCGAGTTGCAACGGCGCAGTACGGCACAGGTCACCCTGTGGATAGACCAGCCGCAGGCGCTGGTGGCGATGCGAGGGGCGGCGGCAGATGCGAACGTGCAGGTGCGCCCGTGGACGGCGGCGTTTGCGCCGGAGGCGGTGGGCGATTTGGTCATTGAGGCGTTCGCCTGCGGTCTGCCAGCGGCGCAGTTGCAGGCAATGGCAGCGCGCGCGCACGCGCCGGTGTGGGTGAATCTGGAATACTTAAGTTGTGAAGACTGGGTGGCAGGTTGCCACAGGCGGGCTTCGCCGCATCCTTCGTTGCCGCTGACCTGCCATTTCTTTTTCCCGGGCTTTACGCAAGACACCGGAGGCTTGCTGCGCGAAGCGGATTTGCTGGCGGCGCAGGCGGCGTTTTCGCCCGATGCGCGCGCGCGCTACTGGCAGCAATGGGGCGAGACGCAAGCGTGCGTGACGGTCAGCCTGTTCAGCTATGAAGCGCCGTTTCTGCAAGACTGTTTGCACGCCTGGGCGGCGGGCAAGGAACGGCTGCGGCTGGCAGTGCCGCAAGGGCGGGTGTGGGCGTCGCTGGCGGACTTTTGCGGCGGCGTGTTGCCGCCGGGCACGGCGCGCGATTTTGGCGCGCTGCGCGTGTTGTCCTTGCCGTTTGGCACGCAGGCGGACTATGACCGGCTGCTGTGGGCGTGCGATGCCAACATCGTGCGCGGCGAAGATTCGTGGGTGCGCGCGCATTGGGCGCAGCGCCCGTTTTTGTGGCACACCTACGTGCAGCAAGAACAAACGCATCTGGCAAAGTTGGCGGCGTTTCATGCGCAGTATGGCGCGGGTTTGCCCGAGGCGGCGCGCAAAGCGTGGCAGGCGGCCTCGCAAGCGTGGAATACGGGGACGTTTTCCGTCCAGCACTGGCAGGCGTGGCAGGCGCAGTGGCCGCAGTTGCAAAAACACGCCGGGCAGCGGGCGAAGACGCTGGCAGTCCAGCCCGATTTGGCTTCGTCTTTGTTGGCTTTTGCGGCGGATGTGGCATAATGCTATGTTTTTTAAGTATCCGGCAGGCGGCGCCTGCCATATTTTCGGACTGACTACGAAAGGAAAGACAAGATGAAAACCGCCCAGGAACTGCGTGCCGGCAACGTAATCATGGTGGGCAAAGACCCGCTGGTGGTGCAAAAGACGGAATACAACAAATCGGGTCGCAACGCGGCCGTGGTGAAAATGAAGCTCAAAAACCTGCTTAGCGGTGCGGCTTCGGAATCGGTCTACAAGGCCGATGAAAAATTTGAAGTCGTGGTGCTGGAACGCAAGGAAGTCACCTATTCCTATTTTGCCGACCCGATGTATGTCTTCATGGATGCCGAGTACAACCAGTACGAAGTGGAAGCCGACAACATGGAAGACGTGCTGAAGTATCTGGAAGACGGCTTGCAGTGCGAAGTGGTGTTCTACAACGGCAAAGCCATTGCCGTGGAACTGCCGACCAGCGTGGTGCGCGAAGTCACCTACACCGAACCGGCGGTGAAGGGCGACACTTCCGGCAAGGTGATGAAGCCGGCGAAAATCGGCACCGGCTTTGAGCTGATGGTGCCCGCCTTCGTGGAAATTGGCGACAAAATCGAAATCGACACCCGCACCAACGAATACCGCAACCGCGTGAAGTAATTGCGCGCTTGCTAGCAAAGAAAAACCCGCCCAACGCAGGCGGGTTTTTTTGTTGTCGTATGAATGGCGTTTTCAGCGCCGCCAGAAGGCGGGGGTGAGGACAACCAGCAAGGTAAAGATTTCCAGCCGCCCCAGCGTCATGGTGAAGGCGAGCACCCAGGTTTGCAGGTCGTTAAAGCCGCTGTAATTGGACATCGGACCGACCATGTCCATGCCCGGGCCGGTGTTGTTTATGCAGGCGATGACGGCGGAAAAGGCAGTAATGGGCGAGGCACCGAGGAAACTCATTACCAGGGTGAGCGTCACGATGCTGACCATGTACATAAAGCTGAACCCCAGCACGGCGTACAGCACGTTTTCCGAAATGGGCGTTTTGCTGATGCGCACGGGGTAGACCACGTTCGGATGCAATGAACGGATGATTTCCCGATACACCTGTTTATAGAGAATAATGGCGCGCATCAGTTTGATACCGCCGCCGGTGGAGCCGGAGCAGGAAACAAAGCTGCCGAGAAACAATAGCCAGAGTTGGGCAAACACCGGCCATTGCGTGTAATCCTGCGTGGTCAGCCCTAGCGAAGTGGAAATGGAAACCACGTGGAAGGTGGCATAACGCATGGCTTCGAGCAAGGCAAGATGCACGTCGCCAAAGCTCAGATAGCAGCCCAGCAGCAAAATGCTCAGCAGCAACACACCAAAATAGACGCGAATTTCGGAATCCTGAAAATACGGGGTCAGGCTGCGGCGGGTGAGGGAAAGATAGTGTGTGGCGTAGTTCATACCCGCCAGCGCGGCAAAAAAGACGGTGACTGCTTCAATGCTGATACTGTGAAAATGCGCCAGCGAATTGTTATAGCTGGAAAAACCGCCCAGACCGGTGATGGTAAAAGCGTGAATCAGCGCATCCCACCCATCCATGCCGGCTTCATACAGCGACAGGCCACAGGCGATGGTCAGTAAAATATAGGTAACCCACAGCCCCTTGGCGGTTTCGGTAATGCGCGGGGTGAGGCTGGATTCTTTCATCGGCGTGGGCACTTCCACCTTGAAGAGCTGGCGGCCACCAATGCCCAGCAGCGGCAGAATGGCAACGACCAGCACGATGATGCCCATGCCGCCAATCCAGTGCAGAAAGGTGCGCCAGATGTTGAGCGAGCGCGGCAGGCTTTCCACATCCGGCAAAATGCTGGCACCGGTGGCGGTCAGCCCGGAATTGGCTTCAAAGTAAGCGTCGGTAAAGCTCAGGTGAATATCGTTGAACAGCAGCGGCAGGGCGCCGAAGTTGGGCAGGATGAGCCAGACCAGGGCAACCAGCAAAAAACCATCACTGGCGTAAAGGTCGCGCCGCTCTTTCTGGCGGGTAGCAAGCCAGATGAGCAAGCCGCACAAAAAGGTGATGCAGCAGGAAGTTTGAAAATGCTCGCTGGCGCCGTCTTCCAGAATCAGCGAGCAGACCAGCGGAAAACACATCAGCAGGCCGAAAATGGCAATCACGATGCCCAGCGCATTGATGACGGGAAAAGTACGGCGGCGCATGAGGGCTGACATCAGAGAAACCCGAATCCGACCTGAAAGAGTTTTTCCACCTGACGCACCAGACGTTTATGCGGGCAGAAAATGATGACGTGGTCGTTTTGTTCAATGACGGTATCGTGGTGCGCGATGATGACCTGGCGTTCGACT
Source organism: Rhodocyclaceae bacterium (assembly GCA_017553285.1). GTDB lineage: Bacteria > Pseudomonadota > Gammaproteobacteria > Burkholderiales > Rhodocyclaceae > JAFZMK01. The sequence goes on along the minus strand of JAFZMK010000102.1, from coordinate 4,121 downwards.
TTTTCGTCTTCTTTTTTCTCGCGCATCAGCGCGCCAATGCTCACGCCTTTGGGCAGGTCAATATCGGCAATGCGCCGCCCGACGATGCGCGATTCCTGATAACTGCCGTGGGCGATGATTTCCAGCGCTTCTGCCGCGCCGCGCCGCAGGCTGTGGACAGCAACCACGTCGCCCCGGCGAATGTGGGTGAGCAGCGAGCCAATGGAAATCAGCGCGGGTGACAGGGCAATATCAATCGGCCCGCCTTGCACCAGCCCGGCATAGACGCGGCGGTTAATCAGCGCGATGGTGCGCCGCACGCCCATGCGCTTGGCCAGCGAGGCGGCCATGATGTTGTCTTCATCGTCGTTGGTGAGGGCAACGAAAATGTCGGTTTCATCAATGCCTTCGTTTTCCAGCAATTTTTCGTCGGTGGTATCGCCGCGCAGCACGAGGGTTTTGCTGAGGATGGGGGCAATTTCTTCGGCGCGGCGGGTATTGTTTTCCAGCACCTTGACGTTGTATTCGTCTTCCACCTTCATCGCCAGACGGGCACCGATGTTGCCGCCGCCGCCAATCATGATGCGGCGCATGGGGCGGTCTGGCGGGCGAAACTGGTGCAACACCTGACGGATGTTGGCGCTGGCGGCAAGCAAAAAGACTTCGTCGCCGGTCTGAATCGGTGTGTCGCCATCGACTTGCAGGCTGAAACCATTGCGGTAGAGCGCCACGATGCGGGTTTCCACGCCGCCGAGGTTTTCCGTCAGCAAACGCACCGGGTGGCCGACGATGGGGCCGCCTTCGATTGCCTGTGCGGCGATGAGGCTAATTGTGTTGTTTGCAAAATCAAGAACTTGCAATGCACCGGGGAAGGAAATCAGGCGGCTGATGTAGTCGGTGACGATTTGTTCCGGGCAGATGGAAAAATCGACGGCGAATTCTTCCGCAATCAGTTTCGGATATTGCGAAAACTCGCCGGAACGCAAACGGGCAATGCGCGTGGGCAGGTTGAACAAGGAACGGGCAACGCGGCAGGCGCACAGGTTGGTCTGGTCGGATTGGGTGACGGCAATCAGCAAGTCCGCCTCTTTTGCACCGGCTTCATGCAGGATGCTGGGGGAGGCGCCATTGCCGCAGATGGTGCGCAGCTCAAAACGTTCGCGCAGCAGTTCAAGCTGCTGCGGATTGGTGTCGACCAGCGTGATGTCGTTGTTTTCGGAAACCAGGCTTTCCGCCACGGAAGAGCCGACCTGTCCAGCGCCGAGAATGATGATTTGCAAGGGAAATACCTGCCAGAAGATACGCGCTTGCGCGCTTGCTCAGTCGTCGGAAGAACGGCGGCTGGACTGAAGGTTCAACTGTTTGATTTTGCGATACAGGTGCGTGCGCTCCAGCCCGCATTTTTCGGCAATGCGGGTCATGTTGCTGCCTTCGCTGCGCAGATGATGTTCAAAATACAGACGCTCGAAGGCTTCGCGCGCTTCGCGCAAGGGCTGGTCCAGCGAGATGGTCAGCCCGGCGCTGTCTTCGCCCGGCGGCAGGATGCGGCGCACGTCTGCCAGCGAGATTTCTTCTTCCAGCGTGCTCAACGCCAGCGATTTGATGGCGGCGCGCAGTTGTTCAAAACCGCCCGGCCAGCCTTGCGTGCGCAGGGCGTTTTGCGCCGCCGTGGAAAGTTTGCGCGGCGGCACCTGGTTGCTTTTGATGTAATGCTGCAAAAGCTGGTTGGCCAGTTCGGGCACGTCGTCTTGAATGTCGGCCATGCTGGGCGGGGTGAAACTGACTTCAAAAAGCTGGTTGAGCAGCACGGAATCCCAGCCCGCTTCCAGCAGCGCGCCCCGGTCTTGCGTGGTGACGACAACCAGATGCTGGTTGAAACGTTCCAGACGTTCCAGCGCGAAGGAGAGATTTTTCTGTTGCAGGCGGGAGAGGCGGGAAAGTTCCGGCACATACAAAATGCCGCCCTGACAGGCTTGCAGTTGTTGCAGGTTGAGCGGCTGGGCGACGCTGGACAAGTCCAGCCAGCCGCTTTGCGTGGCGGGCACGCTGCGTGCGGCCAGTTCCGCAATGCTGCCAATGCCGGTGTGCAGCAGGATGGTGCGCGATTTTTCGGCAATCTGTTGCAGGCGGCGGTGCAAATCGCGCAGCGTGGAAGAGCGCGGAAACAGCGACAGCGTCAGCACGGTCTGCGTGCCCGTGGTGGTGGGGCGTTGCAGCGCGCCCTTGACGGCATCGAGCAACTTTTGCAGGGAAATGGGTTTTTCCAGATAGTCGACGGCGCCGATGCGGGTGGCTTCCACGGCGGTGTCAATCGTGCCGTGGCCAGACATCATGATTACCGGCATGGTGAGCAGGCCGCTGGTGGTCCATTCCTTGAGCAGGGTGATGCCGTCGGTATCGGGCATCCAGATGTCGAGCAAGACCAGGTCGGGGCGCTTTTCCTGACGGATGGCGCGCGCGCGTGCGGCGTTTTCGGCCAGCAAAATGTCGTGGCCTTCGTCACGCAGGATTTCAGAGAGCAGTTCTCGGATGCCGATTTCGTCGTCAACGATGAGGATGTTGGCCATGATGTGTTTCGTCCGTTTCCGGTAGGTACAAGGGTAAGGTCATTGCAATGAGGGCGCCGCCGGTTTCATGGCTGTTGCCAATGCGGACTTCGCCGCCATGTTCGTCGACAATCTTTTTGATGATTGCCAGACCGAGACCGGTGCCCTTGCTCTTGGTGGTGAAATAAGGTTCAAAAGCGCGGGCGAGCAATTCGGGCGGAAAACCGCTGCCGTTGTCGCAGAAAAGCAAACGGGCATGACGGGCATCCAGGCGCGTTGCGGTAATTTCAAGCCTCGGCGCGGGATGCTCGGCCAGTGCGTCTTCCGCATTTTGCAGCAGATTATGAATGATTTGTCGCATTTGTGCTGCATCGGCATAGAGCAATGGCAAGTCGGCCTCAAAATGGGTGACGATGCGCAGCGCGCTGCTTTCATAGAGATCAAGAATTTCTTGCAGCAGGGCGGCCAGATCCACGGGCAAAAACTTGGGCGTGGGCAGGCGGGCGTAGTCGCGAAAATCATTGACGAGGTTTTTCATCGCCTCGACCTGATTGATGATGGTGGCGGTGGAACGTTCCAGAATCTGCTGGCCTTCCGTATCCAGACGCGGGGCGAGTTTGTAGCTTAGCCGTTCGGCAGAGAGCTGGATGGGGGTGAGCGGGTTTTTGATTTCGTGGGCAAGCCGGCGGGCAACTTCCGCCCAGGCGGCGGTGCGCTGGGCAAGCACCAGACGGGTGATGTCGTCAAAGACCACGACGTGACCGCCGCCGCTGACTTCGGGCAGACGCGCGCCGCGAATGTGCAGAGTTTTGTTGCCGTGGTTGTCTTCGGTCAGACACTCTTCCTGCGCTTCCCATTCGGCGGCGTCATTTTGCAGGTGTTCGAGCAAAATGTCGCGCAGCGCGTGCTGGCGCGGCCAGTCGGTGAGCGCCAGGTTTTCAAATCCTTCCAGCGAATCTTGCAAGATGGCGGCAGCCCCCCGGTTGGCCGCGCGCATGTAGAGCTGGGCGTCAAAGGCGAGTACGCCGGTCGACAAGTGCGCGAGGATGCTTTCCAGATAGGCGCGCGAGGCTTCGATGGCGTTCTGGTTGCGTGCGTTTTGCGCGCGCGCATCCTGCAATTCGCTCAACATGTGGTTGAACGATTGCAGCAGGTTGTCCAGTTCGGTGCGCGTGCGCTGCGGCTGGGTGAGGCGAAAACCAAGATTGCCCTGCGCCACCGCCTGCGTGCCGCGCACCAAATCGAGCAGCGGCGAGGCAAAACGGCGGGCGAAGAAGAAGGAAATGGCAAAGGCGGAAAGCAGCGCCAGCAGCAGCGTGAGCGTGAGCGTGAGCTGATAGATGCGGTTCAAGCCTTCGCGGGCGAGGATGATTTGCTGGTAATCCTGCCAGGCTTCCTGCACGGCGTTGATGTGTTCGGAGAACGTGGCGGGCACGGGCTGGGTGATTTGCAGGTAGTTTGTTTCGCTGAGCATGGAGCCAAACAACACCGGCACGATGACGCGGATGATGTGGCGCGCGCCGTCCTCCGAGCTTTCGACAAGCTGAAGATGCTGGCGACGGGTGCGCGCCTGCCGAAGCTGCGCCGGCGTGGGCA
>JAFZMK010000101.1 GCA_017553285.1 Rhodocyclaceae bacterium | reverse complement strand
GCGGGCGCGATAAATCGTTCCACGTCGCCGCCCATTGGGGCGGCTTCCGGCTCCGGCTGCCAAAGCTGCGCTTTGGCTTTCCGCCTCCGCCCCCTACAGGCTGCGTGGCCACCGTATGTGCGAAATTCATTGCGCCATAATGGGTTATATGCAGGGGCGGGGTAAAAAACGGGGCGCGATGGATGCGCCGCAACAGGTAGGGGCGCAATTTATTGTGCCCTAATGGGTTATATACAGGGGTGGGGTAGGAAACGGGGCACGACAAACGCCCTTCACCCTACCGCACAAAGCGCCCCGCATGGGGCGCTTTTTTATGGCACGTGGGCGAGGGCGAGCGGTATGGCGGTGGCGAAACAACCCAATGGCGGCGACGGATGCGGCGCGGACGCGATAAATTCACCCCTACGAGGTGCTGCGCGGTGCAAGGCGCGGGCGGTGGTTGTTTAGCCTTCGGCGATGACGCAGTTGCGGCCATTTTTCTTGGCCAGGTACATGCGGCGGTCGAGGGTGGCGATGTTGTGTTCCAGGCTTTGGTCTTTGTCGATTTCGGACACGCCGATGCTGACCGTTACCGGCTCACTGTCGGGCAGGAGGATTTCCTGTTCGCAGCGGCGGCGGATGCGTTCGGCTACGCGCACGCCGCCCTGGAGGTTGACCCGGCCTAGCAGCAGCAAAAATTCTTCGCCGCCATAGCGCACGGGCAGGTCGCTTTCGCGGCATTCGTTTTGCAAGATGGAGGCAAAGCGCGCCAGAATCTCGTCGCCTTTGAGGTGACCGTAGCGGTCGTTGACGCGCTTGAAGTGGTCCAGGTCGCACATCAGGCCGCAGGAAATGTGCACTTCTTCGGAGTGCGATTCGTCAAACTCTTTCGCCCGCTTGTTCAGAAAGCGGCGGTTGTGCACGCCGGTGTGGGTGTCGATTTCAGACAGGCGCTGCAATTGCAGGTTGCTTTCGCGCAGTTTTTCCATCGTGCTGCCCAGCGAATCTTGCAGGTTGCGCTCGCGCGAAATGTCGACGATTTCGCCAATCAGCCCGGAGGGGTTGCCGTCTTCGTCGTGAAAGCCTTTGGACCAGTACAGGGAAGGGTGCAGGCGCCCGTCGGCAAACTTGAAATCGACTTCGTAGGTGACGACCGAGGCGGATTGAATCAGCCCGAGGTCTTCTTCTTGATAGCGTTCGCGCGCTGCGTGCGGCAGGTAATCGAGGTCCAGCACGCTTTTGCCCAGATAGCGTTCGCGCTCCATGCCGAAGGCTTCGGCGTAGCAGGTGTTGAAGTAGGTGAAGCGGGCGTCGGCGTCCTTGATGAAGATGGGGTTGGGCAGGTGTTCGAGCGCGCGCATGATGAAGTCATAGCGGCTTTGCACCTGCGCCAGTTCTTCGCGCAGGGCGCGGAGTTCCTGCTGGAGGGAGTCGTTGTTGTCCATTCTTGTGCCGGATGTCTGGGAACCAAAACGTGGATTTGCATCTGCGGCATGTTCTGCGACATGTTGTTTGGCATGGTAACACGTATTTTCTGCTGCACCGCAACATAAAACCGCCAGATGTGCCGTAAAATGCGGAAAACAACACAATTTCAGGGTACGCCCGCCATAAATTCTGGCTATTTGCGTCACAGGCTGATGTACAATTTGAGACGTTGCGATGCCTGCGTTCGTTGGGGTGCGCAAACAATATTTTTCCCTTGCTGAAGGAGAGAAGGCATGATTACCTTTTTGATTGCGTTATTGGCATTGTTCGTGGGCTATAACGTCTACGGGCGCTTTGTTGAGCGGGTGTTCGCGCCCGACGACCGCCAGACCCCGGCGCAAACCAGCGCCGACGGCGTGGATTTCATTCCGATGAAAACCTGGAAGGCAACGCTCATCCAGTTGCTGAACATCGCCGGTCTGGGTCCCATCTTCGGCGCGCTGGCGGGCGCGTGCTTCGGCCCCATCGTGCTGCTGTGGATTGTCTTCGGCTCCATCTTGGGGGGCGCGGTGCATGACTACATGAGCGGCATGATTTCCGGGCGCAACCGTGGCGAGTCCTTCGCCGGGCTGACGGGGCGCTATCTGGGCAATACCGGGCTGTACGTGATGCGCGTGTTTTCCATCGTGTTGCTGGTGCTGGTTGGCGTTGTGTTTACCACTGCGCCGGCGGCGCTGCTGGGCAAACTCACGGAGATGAGCACGGGTTTCTGGGTGGTCGTCATCCTGTGCTATTACGTGCTGGCTACGCTGCTGCCCATCGATAAAATCATCGGTCGCCTCTATCCGCTGTTTGGTGTGCTGCTGACGGTGATGGCGCTGGGCATCATGGCGGCGGTGCTGCTGTCGCCGGACCTGCGCGCGGCGATTCCGGAACTGACGCTGGAAAACCTGCACCCGAAAGAAACGCCGGTGTGGCCGTACATGTTCATCGTCGTGGCGTGCGGCGCGATTTCGGGCTTCCACTCCACGCAGTCGCCGATGATGGCCAAGTGCATGGTCGGTGAGCGCGAAGGGCGCAAGATTTTCTACGGCGCCATGATTATGGAAGCGGGCATTGCCCTTATCTGGGCGACGGCGGGCGCTGCCTTCTACGGCAGCACGGGTGGTCTGGCCGCCGGGCTGGCGGAAGCCACGCCTGCCGGTGCGGTCTATGACATCAGCGTCAGCCTGCTGGGCGTGATTGGTGGCGCGATGGCGGTCATTGGCGTTATCGTCTGCCCGATCACCTCGGGCGACACCGCCTTCCGCACCGTGCGCCTGATTCTGGCCGAGTGGTTCGGGCTGGATCAGAAGCTGTTTGCCAAACGCCTCACCATCACCATTCCGCTGATGCTGGTGGGTGCGGCGCTGACGCAAATCAACTTCGACATCCTCTGGCGCTACTTCTCGTGGTCGAACCAGACGCTGGCGATGATGGCGCTGTGGGTGGCTTCGGTCTACCTCATCCGTCATGAGAAATATCGCTTTAGCTCGCTGGTCACCGCGCTGCCTGCGACCTTCATGACGGCGGTCACCACCACCTACATCATGATGGCGAAGGAAGGCTTTGGTATGGCCGACTCCATCGCCTATCCGCTGGGCATCGGCATTGCCGTGGCGCTGTTTGCCTGGTATCTGGCCACCGCGCTGAAAACCCATAGCGTGGGCGCGCCCGCGCCGATGGGGCAAGGCTGACGATGTGGCAGGGCGCGTGGCAGGGCGCCGCGCGCTGGCCGTTTTATGCCAACACTGCCACCCGCATCACCGGGTGGCAGTTTTTTTGCTCTCGCGCCCGCCTTGCGGGCGTGGGGCGTACACTGAAACCGTCTGAACAGGAAAATTGACGCCATGAGTCTGTTGCGTTCTGGCGCGCCTGAGGGCGCGCAAGAAAAAGAAGAGTTGCCGGAACCGGATTTTCTGCGCCTGCCGCAGCCCGGGCAGTGTTTCAGCGCGCGTGCGGCGCGCCTGCGGCAACTGGCGCAAAACAGCGCGCAGCCACAGTTTCTGCGCTTTTGTGCGCATCTGGCGCAGGCGCAACAGCAGACGCTGGAAGAATTTCCCGCCGTCCCCTTGCCGGATGCCGACGTGCTGGCGCAGCTTGACGGCAAACTGCCGCCGCTGCCGGCGCACCTGTATGCGCGCGCCCCGGCGTGGCTGGAAGCCTTGCGGCACCTGGCGCAGCGAATGCAGACGCACGCCCCGCAAGGCTCGCGCGCGGCGCTTGCCGCGCTTGCCCGCGCCCGTGCCGAGCGGCTGGAAACGTATGCCGACTGGGTTTTGCATGGCGCAAGGGGCGAGCGCGCCGCCGGCGAGCTGGATGAAATCTGCGCCGCAGTGCTGGCGGGTGCCTTGCAGGTGTATTGGACGCGCATGGTGACCGATTTGGCACGCCGCATCCCGGGCGCACTGGGGCGCATTCGCGACGCCACCTGCTGCCCCTGCTGCGGCGCACTGCCGGTGACCAGCGTGCTGCGTGGCGCAGGGCAGCGATACCTGCACTGCGCGCTGTGTGGCAGCCAATGGCATATGGAGCGGGCGAAATGCAGCCATTGTGAAAGCACCTATGGCATCACCTACCAAGCGCCGCAGCCTGCGGACGGACGCGGGCAAGCGCCCAGCGTGCAGGTGGAAGTCTGTAGCGCCTGCCGTCACTATCTGAAAATCGTCCATGCCGAGCGTGATGACACCGCCGATGCGCTGGCAGACGACCTTGCTACGCCGACGCTGGACGCGCGGCTGAATGAGGCGGGCATCCGGCGCCGTGGCGTCAACCTGATGCGGCTGTGCGAAGGTATGCCGGCGGTTTCGCGGGCGGCGTGACGGCGGGTGGGTGTGCCCCCCACGCTCATGCCAGCTGCGCTGACGCGCGTCTGGCATTCGCTTCCACGTCGCCGCTTCGCGGCTTCCGACTCCGGCGGCCAAAGCTGCGCTTTGGCTTTTTCGCCTCCGTCCCCCCCAAGGGGGGGGCTGCCGCCCGCCTTGAGGCGGCTCGGCGGCGGGCGGTGTGCCCCCCACGTTCGCGCCAGCCGCGCGGGCAAAAAAAAGGTACACTCGCCGCTTTTCCCTGCCCCAAGGAGGCAACCCCATGAAAGTGCTGACATCCTTTACCCGCGCCTTGTTGATTGCCGCCACGGCCTGCACGCTTGCCGCCTGCGGCGGCGGCGATGGCGACGACAACCCGCCCGAACCGCAACCCACGCCGTCGCCGGAGGCGAACAAATACGTCGGTACCTGGCTGGAAGAAGGCTGGTCGGGCTGCGAAGAGAGCGATTTTCGCCTCGCCAGCACGGGACAGCGGCTGTTTGAGCGCTATACGCTGGAATTGATTGCCGCCGGGGGGCGAAATTTACAAACGCGCCAGGTGGTGACGATTTATGAAGACGCGCGCTGCACTGTGCGCGTGGGCGTGAAGGAAGAGAATGGCAGCCTGCGCTATCGGGGCGAGGGCGTGCGCACGCTGAACAAGCGGCAGGTGGGCGTAGATCTCTATATTTACCACTGGGATCGCGGCGTGCTGCGCAACGAGCAAACCGGCGAAGAGGCGGCGATGAACACCGACTATCGCACCGACCGGGATCTGCAGGTGGCGGGTTTCCTGATCTACGCCAGCGATGTCGATGACAATCTGCTGCCGCCGTATCCTTTGGATCAGTACACCGACCTGTATGTGGAAGGCAACCGGCTGTATTTCTTTGACGAAGGCGATAGTGATGACTACGGCGAATTCTTCCGCCGCTAACCCTGCGCGAACACTTTGAGCACACCACACGGGCGACCTTCGCGGGTCGCCCGTTTTTTTATGCCGTGCGCAGGCGCGCTGCGTCTGTCGGGCTGAGTGCAGGATGTATGTGGAAGGCAACTGCCTGTATCTATTCTTCTCGGGCGGGGTGGGCGGGGGCGGGGTGGGCGAGGTTTGGTTTACTGGCTTGTAAATCATGCGTTTGCGATGCGGGCTGCGGGTAGTTTGCTGTTTTCTTTGAGGAAGCAAATACTTGCATTCGATTACTTTCGATGTTCGGCAATAGGCGCACTATCGGCATGGTTTTTCAACCCGACCAACCGATACAGGAGCTTCCCCATGCATACCTTGACATCCTTGGCCAAAACCTTTGCGCTTTCGCTTTCTGTCTGTGCGCTTGCCGCCTGTGGCGGCGGCGATGGTGACGACACCACGCCGAACAACAAACGCAATTCGCCCGATGCGCAGCCGGACATCCAGCGCTACAGCTCGGTCTGGCAAGAGCTGAAATGCGAACGTGGCGACCTTGACTTCGTCTACGTCACCGCCACCGGCAACGTGGTGCCCTTCGAGCGCGAATCGGTGGAACTGTCTGGTGCCACGGGCAGCGACATGCAGATGGTGGAGCGCACCTCGTTCTATGAAGACGCGCAATGCACCAAACTGCTGGGCGTGAGGGAAGAAAACAAAGCCATGAACTTCCTCGGCAAACGTCCCGCCGTGCTGGGCAGGGAACAGGTTGAGGCGGATGCCTATCGCATCACTTCGCAAGGCGGGGTGCTGCGCAACGCGCTCACTGGCGAGAGCGTGCCGCTGGGCAAAAACTATTCGCAGCGTCAGGATTACAACCTGGCGGGCTTTATCATCCGCGCCGACGATGTGGACGATTATCTGTGGCCGGACGACCCCGATATGGAACGGCTGTACATTCAAGGCGACCGCTTGTATTACCTCGACGATGACGGCGAACCCGATGAGGTCTTCGTGCGTCGCTAATCGCACACGGCGCGCATAGATGCGCAGCAACACACCACGCGGGCGGCTCTTTGCGGGTCGCCCGCGTTTTTGTGTGCGTTGTTCGCAGGCACGAAAACGCCCGTGCGCGCGCAAAGCGGCGGCGCGCAGGGCGGGTGTGGCGCGAAATGCTTAGTGGAAGAGGGCGCTGCTGGGCGGGTGGTCGGTGACGAAGCGGTTATAGACCTGCATTGCCTGGCGCGTTCCGGGCTGGTCGCCCCGCGCGCGGGCGTGGGCGATTACTGCCTGGATGAACTCGGTGAGCAGCAGCACGCCTTCGCGGGTTTGTACCATGCCGCACAAAATCTGCGCGGCGGCCTCATCGGGAATGTGCGCGTTTTCGGCGAAAAGATGGACTTCGTCGTCCGTCAAATCGCAATAGTCCAGGCAATCACGGATGGATAACATGGTGAATTCTCCCTCGGAATGTAGTGTTTTTGTGACAGCGGCTGCGGCACCGATAAGCGGTTGAACCGCCATCAGGATGCGGCAAAATGCGCGGGAAAACTGCGCGCAGCCCGGAGGCACTCTAGCGCAGTGGGCAGCGGCGTTTCGTCTCATAAGGCGGTTGTGTGAAACAGAATGGTTCGCAAAAATACGAGAACAATGAGATAAACAAATAAAAACAACATTGTGAAATGAGCTATGCAATTCGTTGCGACACAATATGTTTCAAGTAGGTTTTGCGCAACAGTGAATCATTTGTTCCACATTGCTGTGCTGCACGATAGCCTGTTTTGCGCGCGGGAAGGTTGTTACCATTGGCGCTTTTGATTGTTTAGCCCCGGCGGGGCGGGAGTTTGGTGATGCTGGATATTCAGTTGCTGCGCGCGCAGCCGGAAGAAGTGGCGGCGGCTTTGTTGCACCGCGGGGTGACGCTGGACGCGGCGGCGTTCTCGGCGCTGGAAGCGCGCCGCAAAGAGGTGCAGACGCGCACGCAGCAGTTGCAGGCGCAGCGCAATAGTTTGTCGAAACAAATCGGGCAGTTGAAGGCGCGCGGCGAAGATGCCTCTGCGGTGATGACCGAGGTCAATGCGGTGGCCGGACAGTTGCAGGAAAACGAGGCGGCGCTGGCGCAGATTTTGCAGGAAGTGGAAGCGCTGGTGAGCACGCTGCCGAATCTGGCGCACGAGAGCGTGCCGGTGGGCAAGGATGAGACGGCGAACGTCGAAGTCTCCCGCTGGGGCGAGCCGCGCACGTTTGATTTCGAGGCGCGCGACCACGTCGACGTAGGCGCGGCGCTGGGGCTGGATTTTGCGCTGGCGGCGAAACTTTCCGGCGCGCGCTTTGCCGTGATGCGCGGCGAAGTCGCACGGCTGCACCGGGCGCTGGCGCAGTTCATGCTGGACACACACACACGCGAGCACGGCTACACCGAAGTCTACGTGCCCTATCTGGTCAGCGAAGCGAGCATGTACGGTACCGGGCAGTTGCCGAAGTTTGAGGAAGATTTGTTCAGCGTGCGCCACGGCGACGGGCGGCTGCTGATGATTCCCACCGCCGAAGTGCCGGTGACCAACTTTTTGCGCGGCGAAATGGTGGATGCGCAGCAACTGCCGCTGAAATTCGTCGCCCACACGCCGTGTTTCCGCTCTGAAGCGGGCGCGTATGGGCGCGATACGCGCGGCATGATTCGCCAGCACCAGTTCGACAAGGTAGAGCTGGTGCGCATCGAGCATCCCGACAACTCCTGGGCGGCGCTGGAAGAACTGACCGGTCACGCCGAGACGATTTTGCGCAAACTGGAATTGCCCTATCGCAAACTGTTGCTGTGCACGGGCGACATGGGCTTTTCGGCGGCGAAAACCTACGACCTGGAAGTCTGGCTGCCGGGGCAGGCGGCGTACCGCGAAATTTCGTCGTGCTCGAACTGCGTGGATTTTCAGGCGCGGCGAATGCAGGCGCGCGCCAAAACCGCCGATGGCCGCAAAGTGTTGCTGCATACCTTGAATGGTTCCGGTCTGGCGGTGGGGCGCACGTTGGTGGCGGTGCTGGAAAACTACCAGCAAGCCGACGGCAGCGTGCGCATCCCCGAAGCCCTGCGCCCGTGGATGGGCGGCGTGGAAGTCATTGGCAAACCGTAAGGGGCGCGCGCTGCGCGCGGAATCAAAACGGCGGCAAGGTGCCGCCGTTTTTGTGTGGACGGATCGGGGTGTGGGGCTGTGTTAGTATGACAACAAGATGACAACGTCATGACAACTCAATCGTTTTGTAAGGAGAACAAGCATGGCTGCCAGCAGTTTGGTGCAAGCGCGGGTGCCGTCCGAGATTCGGGACGCCGCCATCGCCGTCATTCAGGCGTCGGGTTTGACCGTCAGCGACGTGGTGCGCGTGCTGATGACGCGCATCGCGCGCGATAAAACCATTCCGCCCGCGCTCTTTCAGCCGAACGCGGAAACGCTGGCGGCGTTTGCGGAAATTGAGCGCGGTGAGACAGAAACGGTGACGCTTGATGAATTGCGGGCGATTCTGAATGCGGAAGATTAAACAAACCAGCCAGTTCAAGCGCGACCTGAAGCGAGAACTCAAAGGTGTGCATCGGCAAAGTTTGCAGACCCATTTCTTGTCTTTGGTGGAGGCGCTGGCGTCTGGTCAGCCGTTGGATTCCAAGTATCGAGATCACCCGCTGAGCCAGAATTGGAAGGGCTACCGCGATTGCCATCTGCGACCGGATTTGGTGCTGATCTATCGGCTGGATGAGGATTTGCTCACACTCACCCGATTGGGTTCGCACGCGGAACTGGATTTGTAGCCCGCGCGGTTGTGCAGGCGCAGTGCGCGCAGGGGAAAGCAAAACGGCGGCGAGGTGCCGCCGTTTTGGTGTGTGCGTCTCAGGCGTTCAGGCTTCTGCCAGCGCCTGACGCAGGCGGGCGAGGATGGTGTCGTAGCGGTGCGGGTCTTGCGTGCTGGCGGCACCGAAGATGGCGGAGCCGGCGACGAAGGTGTCGGCACCGGCGCGGGCGATTTCGGCGATGTTGTCGGCTTTTACGCCGCCGTCAATTTCCAGCAGGATGCGCCGCCCGCTGCGTTCGGCGTAGGCGTCGAGCATGGCGCGGGTGCGGCGGATTTTGTCCAGCGTGGCGGCGATGAAACTTTGCCCGCCAAAGCCGGGGTTGACGCTCATGAGCAGGACGTAATCCAGGCGTTCCAGCGTGTGGTCAAGATAATGCAGCGGCGTGGCGGGGTTGAAGACCAGCCCGGCCTGACAGCCGTTGTCGCGGATGAGGGCGAGGCTGCGGTCGATGTGTTCGCTGGCTTCGGGGTGAAAGCTGATGAGGTTGGCGCCAGCGCGGGCAAATTCGGGGATGAGGGCGTCGACGGGCTTGACCATCAGGTGCACGTCAATGGGCGCGGTGGTGTGCGGGCGGATGGCGGCGCAGACCAGCGGGCCGACGGTGAGGTTGGGCACGTAGTGGTTGTCCATTACGTCCAGATGAATCCAGTCTGCACCGGCGGCGGTGACGTTGCGCACTTCGTCGCCGAGGGCGGCAAAATC
>JAFZMK010000100.1 GCA_017553285.1 Rhodocyclaceae bacterium | reverse complement strand
GCCAGCGTGCCGATGTCCGAAGGGGTGACCAGTTGGTGCATGGGCGAGCGTTCCACCGCCGCAGCCATCAGGCCATCGAAACCGGCAATACCGGAAGCGGCGCGGGTCATCAACGGCCCCGGAGAGATGGCGTTGACGCGGATATTCTTGCCGCCCAGTTCCGCCGCCATGTAGCGCGTGGCCGCTTCCAGCGCGGCTTTGCACAGACCCATGACGCCATAGTGCTGGATGACTTTTTCGCTGCCCAGATAGGTCATGGTCAGCAGTGAGCCACCACCGGCTTTTTCCAGCAGCGGCTCGCAGGCGCGGGTCAGGCGCATGAAGGAGTGCGTGGAAATATCCATCGCCAGCGCGAAGCCGTCGGCAGAGGTGTCGACGACGCGCCCGTGCAGGTCGTCACGTTTGGCGAACGCCATGCTGTGCACGGCGAAATCGAGCTTGCCGTATTTGGCTTCGATTTTGCCGAAGGTGTCGGTCATGGTTTCCGGCTTGGTGACATCCATCAGGAACACGTCTTCAATGCCCAGACGGTGAATCACCGGCTCGATGAAGGCCAGCGTTTTTTCGTTCTGGTAGGTGATGATGACTTTCGCACCCGCATCGATGAGGGATTCGGCCACCCCGGTGGAAATGGATTTTTCGTTGGCAATGCCGGTCACCAGACCAATTTTGCCAGTGAGGTCAACAAGATTTTGCGTCATGCTTGAAACTCCTTGGTGAGGGAATAAAAACACAGCGGATGTCACGCCGAAAGGCGATGATACTCTTTGACGGCGTTTGTGAACCCTGAAATATCAAACAAACGCCCCCTCGCCGCCCGCGCGCCCTTCTGTCAGAATGGTGAACTTTGCTTTTCGGGAACCATCCACCATGACACTTGCCCAGCATATCGCCACCCTCGGCCAACAGGCGCGCGCCGCTTCGCGCGTGCTCGCCGCCGCCGCCTGCGCGCAGAAAAACGCCGCCCTGCACGCCATCGCGCAAGCCATCCAGAACCAGCGCGCCGCGCTGCTGGCCGCCAACGCGCAAGACCTGCAACGCGCCCGCGAGCAACAACTGGCGCCCGCGATGGTCGACCGCCTCACGCTCACCGAAAAAGGCATCGACGCCATTTTGACTTCGCTCGCGCAAGTCGCCGAGTTGCCCGACCCCATCGGCGCGATGGATGACCTGCGCACGCGCCCGTCGGGTATTACGGTGGGCAAAATGCGCGTACCGCTGGGCGTGGTAGGCATCATTTACGAAGCGCGCCCGAATGTCACCATCGACGCAGCGGCGCTGTGCCTGAAATCGGGCAACGCCGCCATTTTGCGCGGCGGCAAAGAGGCGCTGGCCAGCAACGTGGCGCTGGCGGGCTGCATCGCGCAAGGGCTGCAACAAGCCGGTCTGCCCGCCCATTGCGTGCAGGTGCTGGACACGCCCGACCGCGCCGCTGTCGACGCGATAGTGAGCCTGCCCGAGTGGATTGACGTCATCATCCCGCGCGGCGGCAAATCGCTGATTGAGCGCATCACCGCCAGCGCGCGCGTGCCAGTCATCAAGCATCTGGACGGCAATTGTCACGTCTACGTAGACGCATCTGCCGATGCGCAAAAGACGCTGGCGGTCATCGAAAACGCCAAAACGCAACGTTACGGCACCTGCAACACCGCCGAATCGCTGCTCATCGCCCGCCCGGTTCTCGCTGCGCTGTTGCCCGAAATCGCCCGCACCCTGGCGCGCCACGAAGTAGAAATGCGCTGCTGCCCGGAAAGTCTCGCCGCCCTGCAAGCCGCAGGGCTGCCCGCGCCCTTGCTGCGCGCGGCAACCGACGAAGACTGGGATGCCGAGTTTCTCGCGCCGGTGATTTCGGTGCGCGTGGTCGACGGGCTGGAGGAAGCGATTGCGTGGATTAACACCCACAGTTCCGGCCACACCGAAGCCATCCTCACCGAAAACCACACGCACGCCATGCGCTTTTTGCGCGAAGTGGATTCCTCCTCGGTGATGGTCAATGCCTCCACCCGCTTTGCCGACGGCTTTGAATACGGGCTGGGTGCGGAAATCGGCATTTCCACCGATAAATTCCACGCCCGTGGTCCGGTGGGGCTGCACGGGCTGACCAGCCAGAAATGGGTGGTGCTGGGCGATGGCCACGTGCGCGCCTGAAGCGCCCCTGCCCGCAGGCTACACCGCCAGCATTGACGCCTTTTGCGACAGCCTGTGGCTGGAACACGGGCTGGCGCAAAACACCATCGCCAGCTATCGCAGCGATTTGACGCTGTTTGCCCGCTGGCTGCACCGCACCTGCCCCGAACGTCTGCCCGAAGCGGCCAACTTTGCCGATTTAAGCGCCTATCTGGGCGAATTTAGCCGCAATGCCAAAGCCAGCAGCCAGCAGCGTTTGCTCGCCAGTTGGCGGCGGTTTTTTCACTGGAACCTCAGCAACGGCGCCCGCACGGATGACCCCACCGCGCGCCTTGCCCCGCCGCTGATGCCGCGCCGCGTCCCCAAGCTCATCAGCGAAGCGCAGGTCGAAGCCCTGCTTGATGCGCCCGATGCCGACACGCCGCAAGGCGCGCGCGACCGCTGTATGCTGGAAGTGCTCTACGCCACGGGGCTGCGCGTCTCCGAGCTGGTCGGCTTGAAAATGCACGAAGTTTCCCTGCCGGACGCGCTGGTGCAAATCATCGGCAAAGGCAACAAGGAACGCCTCGTACCGCTGGGCGAAGCCGCCTGTGATGCGCTGCGCCAGTACCTGCAAGAAGTGCGCGCGCATTTCATTCGGGGGGCGGCGGACGAACACGTTTTCCTCACCCGTCGAGGCGGCGGCATGACGCGCCAGATGTTCTGGAAACTCATCAAGCAATACGCGACCGTGGCGGGCATTGCCGCCAGCGCGCTCTCGCCGCACACGCTGCGCCACGCCTTCGCCACGCATCTGATTGACCACGGCGCGGACTTGCGCGCGGTGCAGATGTTGCTGGGACATCAAGATATTTCCACCACGCAGATTTACACCCACGTTGCCCGTGCCCGCCTGCAACAACTCTACCAACAACACCATCCGCGCGCGCAATAAAAGGCGTTTGCGCCATATCGACCCGAATAAACAACAGGCAAGCGGTATTATTTCCTGCTATTTCCAGAAAAAATTTCATTTACACATTGCCAAGCAAAAGCACAGAGGACTAGAATTGCGCATCGCCGCTTTTTGCAAGTGGCTCACTCGAAAGGAGAGAAAGTATGGATATTACGCAAATTGCCAAGCTGCCCACCCAGGACCTGCGCCGTCTGCACGCACGCATCGGGCGTGAATTGGACAAGCGCGAGGCTTCCGAGCGCGCCGGTCTGCTGCGCCAGTTCAAAAAACTGGCCGCCCAGAAAGGCTTGAGCCTGGATCAGGTGATGCCGGAATTGCGCAAATCCGCCGCCGATGGCAAGAAAGGCGGGCGTGGCCGTGGCCGCCTGCTCAAAGGCATGGCACCGAAGAAAAAGGCCGCCTACATCTATTTCCATCCCACCCAGCCGAACAAAGGCTGGAGCGGTCATGGCCGCCGTCCGCAGTGGGTGCTTGACTGGCAAAACGCCGGCAAGGATATTGAACTGCTGAAACAAAAGCCGGTCGCTAGCTGATCGCGTTTTCGTCCTTCCCACAAACAGGCGCACAGTATTTCACCGTGCGCCGTTTTTTCATCTGCGCCGCCCGTTCATGTCTTCCGCCCTGCCCTTCGCGCTGCCCGTTCTCGCCTATCTGATTGGCTCCATTTCCTTTGCCGTGCTGGTGAGCAAACTATTCGGCCTGCATGACCCGCGCCGCTTTGGTTCCGGCAATCCGGGCGCGACCAACGTGCTGCGCACGGGCAATAAAACCGCCGCCGTGCTCACCTTGCTGGGCGATTGTCTGAAAGGCACGGTCGCCGTGTGTCTGGCGAAATGGCTGGGCGCGGACGACGTAGTGCTCGCCTGCGTTGCGCTGGCGGCGTTTTGCGGGCATGTTTTCAGCATTTTCCTGCGCGGCAAGGGCGGCAAGGGCGTGGCGACCGCGCTGGGCGTGCTGCTCGGCCTGAAATGGCCATTGGCCGCCAGTGCGCTGGGCGTCTGGCTGCTGGTGGCAATTGTCACCCGTTATTCTTCGCTGGCGGCACTGTTGGCGGCGCTTGCCGCCGCGCTCGCCGGTTTCTGGCTGCTGCCTTCCTTGCCGCTGCAACTGGCGGTGTGCGCCATGGCCGCCTTGCTCATCTATCGCCACCGCGCCAATATCGCGCGTTTGCGCGCCGGCACGGAAGACCGCATCGGCAGCAAAAAACAATAACGCCATCGTTCTCCCCAAGCGCTTTTTGCCATGAACCCTGCTTCGCCCGTCCCGCCCGAGGCCGCGCATGAGCGCGCGCGCAAGGGCGTGCTCTACGGCATTTCCGCCTATCTGCTGTGGGGCTTTTTTCCGTTCTATTTTTCCCTCTACCAGAATGTGCCGGCCTGGGAAATCGTGCTGCACCGCATTTTGTGGGCGTGCACGTTTCTGGTGCTGCTCATCAGTGCCTTGCGCCGCTGGCGCACGATGCGCGACATTCTTCGCGTGCGCAGTTATCTGGCGCGCGCCTTTGCCTGCGCCGTGCTCATCGCGCTCAACTGGGGCATTTACGTCTATGCCATTGAAACGCATCACGCCCTGCAAGGCAGTCTGGGCTATTTTCTGACGCCGCTGGTCAACGTCGCCCTCGGCGCGTGTTTTTTGCGCGAACGCCCCAGCCGCCTGCAATGGCTCGCCATTGCCATTGCCGCCGCCGCCATCGTGATGCAAACCGTCTGGATGCGGCAAATGCCGTGGCTTGCCGTGGGGCTGGCCACCACCTTTGGACTGTACGGGCTGATTCGCAAACAGCTCGCGCTCGATGCGCTCTCCGGTCTGTTTCTGGAAACCGCACTGCTCACGCCCGCCGCGCTCGCCGTATTTGTCTGGCAATGGCACAACGGCAGTAGCCATTTCGGTGCCCACTGGCAAAGCACCGCGCTGTTTGTCGCCAGCGGCGTGCTCACCGCCATTCCGCTGCTGCTCTTTGCCGCCGCCAGCCAGCGCCTGCGCCTTTCCACGCTGGGCTTTTTGCTCTACATCAACCCCAGCATCCAGTTCTGTTTTGCCCTTTTTTACTTTGGCGAACCGCTGCACACGCCGCAGCTTGTCAGCTTCGCCTGCATCTGGGCGGCGCTGGCGCTGTATTCCTTTTGCGCGCTGCGCGCCAGCCGCTGAACTACAGAGCACGCGCCGTTTTTCATTGCCCGGCGTCTTCACCGGCAAACAGCCGCACGCAGCGCCCGAGCGCGCACACCACTTGCCCGGCGCGCAGTTTGGCGCGTTTGCGCAATTCCGTCTTGCCGTCTACCGACACTTCGCCCGCCACGGTCATGGCGTGCGCCTGTCCGCCGCTATCGGCAAAGCCTGCGGCTTTCAGCAATTGGTCAAGCACAATCTGCTCGCCACGCAACTCAAAGCGTTCCGTCTTCATTGCCTTCTCCCTTCCAGATGACGCGGTACAAAGTCTGCCCCGAGTCGCGGTATTTGCGCTCAAAGGGCGTGAGTGGCTGCGGCGCGGAAAATGTT
This sequence comes from Rhodocyclaceae bacterium, assembly GCA_017553285.1. Classification (GTDB taxonomy): domain Bacteria; phylum Pseudomonadota; class Gammaproteobacteria; order Burkholderiales; family Rhodocyclaceae; genus JAFZMK01. The sequence goes on along the minus strand of JAFZMK010000100.1, from coordinate 13,702 downwards.
TCCACTTGCGTCTGGGCGTTTTGCAAGAGGTTCAGCGCAAAGGAAAATTCCTCTGCATAGACGCGCCAGTTGGTGCGGCATTCCAGCCGCCCGCCCAGCGCCAGCAGCGCGGGAAACACCGGGTGCGCGTGCCAGCGCCGCCCAAGGTGACCAATTTTCGGCCACGGATTGGGATAGAGCACGTAATGGCGCCACAGGCGCACGCCCGCATCGCCCAGCAGCCGCCAGAAATCCACCAAATCGGCGCGCACGTACAGCAGATTTTTCGGCATCAGCGCATCCGGATACGGCTTGCGGCGCGCAAGGCGTTCTTCCGATTGGTCGACGCCCAGCACAAACGCCTGCGGCAGCGCGCGCGCCAGTGCAATCGTGCTGTGTCCCACGCCGCAGCCGGCATCCAGCACCAGCGGCGCGCGCCCATCCCAGGCGCGCATTGCCGTCTCAAAGGCCGCCAGGTTATACGGCGCAAAAGGTTTGCGAAACGGCAGCGCCGCGTGCCGACGCACGCGCGCCGCGAGGTTTTCGTGAATGCCCTGCTGGGCGCTTTGCGGAATGCGAGAATTGGCGTAACTCACTTGTCTTGCTTATAAATAGAAACAATAGAACGCAAAAAACCCTTCAAATACACGCCTCAAGCGCAAAGAGCTGCGCTACACTTGCCGCTGGGAGAAGCCCTTTGAAAGATTACACAGTATAAGGAGGAAATTCCCATGGTTCCATTTACCCCCAAAGCCATCCTCTTTGATCTGGATGGAACGTTATTGGACACCCTCGCCGATCTCACCGCCGGCGTCAATGGCATGTTGGCTGAACTGGGACAGCCCACGCGCAGCGAACAGGAGGTGCGCCGCTTCGTTGGTCGCGGTTTTGCCCGTCTGGTCGAATGCAGCCTCACCGAAGGTCGTCCCGAATACATTCTGGACGAGCAAGGGCTGGAGCACGCCAGCGCCCTCTTCCGCCGCCATTACGCGCAGCACAACGGCGAGCGCACCTATCCCTATCCCGGCATCAAGGCGGTTTTGGGGCAACTGGCGGCGCAGGACAAACTGCTGGCGGTGGTCACCAACAAGATGGAAGCCTTCACGCTGCCGCTGCTGGAACAACTCGGCATCCTGCAACATTTTTCCGCCATCGTCGCGGGCGACACCTGCAACACGCGCAAGCCCAGTCCCGAAATGCCGCTGCTGGCCTGCGAAAAACTGGGCGTCGAACCGCATCAGGCGCTGATGATTGGCGATTCGCATCATGATGCGCAGGCGGCGCGCTCTGCCGGCATTCCCGTGCTGCTGGTAAGCTGGGGCTACAGCGAAGGGCAGCCGGTCGACCAGGTCGATTGCGATGGCGTGCTGCACAGTGCCGACGAACTCTTCGACTGGGTCGCGCCCGAGCCGGTACGCGCAAACATTGCCCAGTACACCACGGCATGAATTTCTGCTTTCTGCATCCGTTTCCTCAGCGATGGCGCCGCACGTCTGTTACCGTGCACGTCCAGGCTTTTGCCGCCCGCGATTTTGTCGCGCCATCTCGCTGAGGAAATGATTCATGCAGGAAAACGAATTCAACGCCCTTGCGGCGCAAGGGTATAACCGCATCCCCGTCACACTTGAGACCTTCGCCGACCTCGATACGGCGTTGTCCATCTATCTCAAACTCGCCAACAACCCGTGGAGCTTCCTGCTCGAATCCGTGCAGGGCGGTGAGCGTTTTGGCCGCTATTCGGTCATCGGGCTGGCGGCGGACACGCGCATTGAAGTCTATGGTCGCAGCGTTTTGCTGCTCACCGGCAACCGCCTGATTGAACGCCGCGACGACGGCGACCCGCTGACCTTCATCGCCGAGTTCATGGCGCGCATCAAGGCGCCGCCGCGCAGCGGTCTGCCGCGTTTTGCCGGCGGTCTGGTAGGTGTTTTCGGCTACGACACGGTGCGCTACATCGAACCCAAACTGGCGGGCACGCAAAAGCCCGACCCGCTCTCCCTGCCCGACATCACGCTGCTCGTCGCCGAAGAGCTGGCCATCGTCGACAACCTCTCGGGCAAGCTCACCCTCATCGTCCATGCCGACCCGGCGGTGCCCGGCGCGTGGCGTCGCGCGCAGGCGCGGCTGCGCGAACTGCTCGCACGCCTGCGCACCCCGCTTGCCCCGCCTGAGAGCCGCCCCGTGGCGGACGCGCAGGAAGCGCAATCGGTGTTTGGCGAAGCGCCGTTCAAAGAGGCCGTGGCGCGCGCCAAGCAATACATTCGCGATGGCGACATCATGCAGGTGGTACTCGCGCAGCGCATGAGCAAACCGTTCTCGGCACCGCCGCTATCGCTCTATCGCGCCATCCGCACGCTCAATCCCTCGCCCTATCTGTTTTATTTCCATTTTGAGACCTTCCACGTCGTCGGCTCGTCGCCCGAAATTCTGGTCAAACTGGAAAACGACGACACCCCCGAAGGCGCGCGCATCACGCTGCGCCCCATCGCCGGCACCCGTGCGCGCGGGCAAACGCCGGAAGAAGACCTGGCGCTGGAACGCGAACTGCTCGCCGACGAAAAAGAACGCGCCGAACACCTGCAACTGCTGGACCTGGGGCGCAACGACGTGGGGCGCGTGGCGCGCACCGGCACGGTAAAAGTCACCGAATCCTTCACCATCGAGCGTTATTCGCACGTCATGCACATCGTCTCCAACGTCGAAGGGCGGCTGCGTGACGGTCTTTCCGCGCTCGCCGTGCTGCGCGCCACCTTCCCGGCGGGCACGGTCTCGGGCGCGCCCAAGGTGCGCGCGATGCAGATTATCGACGAACTGGAACCCGTCAAACGCGGCATCTATGCCGGTGCGGTGGGCTATCTTGGGTTTCATGGCGACATGGATTTGGCCATCGCCATCCGCACCGCCCTCATTCAGGATGAAATGCTCTACGTGCAGGCAGGCGGCGGCGTGGTCGCCGATTCCAGTCCGGAAGGCGAATGGCAAGAATCGCGCAACAAGGCGCGCGCCATGCTGCGCGCCGCCGAAATGGCCGAAGCCGGACTGGATACGCCGACGTAACCCGCCCCCAATCAGACCGGAAACACCGCGCCCCCGCCCGCTTCGCGCGCCTGCGCCAGATGGCCGCGCGCCACATCCATCGCCATTTTCAGCACCGCGTGCGGGTTGGAGCCACTGAGCAGGCACGAAGCAATGCCGCCGCTCAACGACATGCGCACCTTTTTCTGCAAGGCCAGCACGTGTTCGTTGTTCCAGGCTTCCACCGCGCGCAACAGACGGTCGGCAATCTGGCGGGCGACCGGTTCGCGCACGCGCGGCAGCAGCACCAGCAATTCCGGCCCTTCCTGACGCGCCACCATATCGCCATCGCGCAGCCCGCCTTGCAACACCTGCACGGCGTGTTTGAGGAGTTTTTCGCCCACGCAAGTGCCGTGTTTCAGGGAAATATCCGCAAAGTCATCAATGCCGAACAAAATGATGGTGAGTTCGCTGGAGGCGCACAGCGACAGCGCATTTTCCAGCCCGAGGCGGTTCAATGCGCCGGTAAGCGGGTCGTGCTGCGCCGCGTAGGCCAACTCGCGCACCTGCAACTGCGATTTTTCCAGTTGCTCCATGGCGGTGGTCAGATTGCGGTTGGTCTCGCCCAGCATCAACTCGGTGCGCCGCAATTGCGAAGAAACCTGGCCGACGTGCTGGGTCAATTCCGAAAACAGCATCCGCCCTTCTTCCAGCGACTGGCTGGCCTGCAAGCGCGCGGAACAATCGCTGATCGCATCATCGGCACCGCTGACCGTGCGAATCGCCGAACCCACCTCGGTTTGCAGCGCCTCCATCAAACGGCGGCAATCCTGCGAAAAATCTTGTGTATCGCCCAACGAGCGGGCGGTATTCATGGCGATGCTGTGGATGATGGATTCAATGCGCTGGATGCGCATGTCCATTTCCCCCTCTTCCTCTTCTTCCGGTTCGGCGCTTTCATCGCCCAGCGCGTTGCGCAACTGTTTGAGCTGCACGCTCAACCAGCCGCTTTCGGTGAAATTGCCACGCAGCGCATCGACCAGATGCGCGCACAGCACCAGTTCCGAAAACGTCTGCGCATCGGGATTTTTTTCGCCGCGCTGTCGCGCCACGAGACGGCGAAAAATCACGGCATAATGGCCCGGCGTGGGCAGAAGATGGCGGCGGGTCAATTCCTCCAGCACCTGCCGCAGCAGTGCAAAGGCGCGGGATTCTTCCTGCACGTGAAGCGCGCCGACCCGAGGTTTGCGAATATTCATTTTCGACTATCGACTATCGAAAGCGGTTGGAAAAACACCTCCATCCCCGCCCCGCAGATACACCGCAAAATTGCGCGAGGACGATTCACCGGCAAACGTATTTGCCGCAGCCGCCGCCATTTTGGCACAATTTCGCATTTTTCAGGCCAGAGCATTCATCATGACATCCCATTCCCGTCCGGTTCGTACCCGTTTTGCCCCCAGCCCCACCGGTTTTCTGCACATTGGCGGTGCCCGCACGGCGCTGTTCAGTTGGGCGTTTGCCCGTCATCACGGCGGCAAATTCGTGCTGCGCATTGAAGACACCGACCTTGCCCGCTCCACGCCGCAAGCGGTGCAAGCCATTCTGGACGGGATGCACTGGCTGGGGCTGGAGTACGACGAAGGCCCGTTTTATCAAACCAAACGCATGGCGCGTTACCGCGAAGTCATCGACCAGATGCTCGCCAACGGCACGGCCTACCGCTGCTACACCCGCGCCGAAGAACTCGAACAGCTTCGTGAAGCGCAACGCGCACGCGGCGAAAAACCGCGCTATGACGGGCGCTGGCGTCCCGAAGCGGGCAAAACGCTGCCCGCGCCGCCGGCAGACGTGCCGCCGGTCATCCGCTTTCGCAACCCCACCGACGGCGTCGTGGCGTGGAACGACCTTGCCAAAGGCCGCATCGAAATCAGCAATGCCGAACTCGATGACTTCATCATCGCCCGCGCCGACGGCACGCCCACCTACAACTTCTGCGTTGTCGTCGACGACCTGGACATGAACATCACCCACGTCATCCGGGGCGACGACCACGTCAACAACACCCCGCGCCAAATCAACCTGCTCGCCGCACTGGGCGCGGAAATCCCGCAGTACGCCCACCTTTCCATGATTCTGGGCGACGACGGCGCGAAACTGTCCAAGCGTCACGGCGCGGTCAGCGTCATGCAGTATCACGAAGACGGCTATCTGCCGGACGCCGTCATCAACTACCTCGCCCGCCTCGGCTGGAGCCACGGCGACGACGAAATTTTCAGCCGCCAGCAACTGTGCGAATGGTTCTCGCTGGAGCGCCTCACGCCCTCTGCCGCGCAATTCAACACCGAAAAACTCGACTGGCTCAACGCCCACTACATCAAGCACGCCGCCGCCGCCACGCTCGCCGCCGACTGCCGCGAACGCCTTGCCGCGCGCGGCATTGCCACTGACGCCCCGGCGCTGGAAGCCTTGGTCGCGCTGTATCAGGAACGCACCAGTCGGCTGACCACGCTCGCCGACGAAATCGCCGCCTACTACCAAGACCCGCGCCAGCGCGAAGACTACGCCGCGCTTGTCGCCGAACATTTCAGCGACGGCGCACGCGCCGCGCTCGCCGAGCTGCAAACCGCGCTCACCGCCCTGCCCGACGCGCAATGGCAGGCGGAGGCGCTCTCTGCCACCATCAAAACCATCCTCAAAGCGCGCGGCCTCAAAATGCCGCAACTGGCCATCCCGCTGCGCATCGCCCTGCTGGGCAAAACGCACACCCCGTCCATCGACGCCGTGCTCGCCGCCATGGGGCGAGATGCCGTGCTCGCCCGCCTGCAAGCTGCCTTACAGGAATAAACGCAAAAAAGGCTAAAGTTCTGCTGCAAGCTGCCGTAGACCTCAACAGAGACAGGAACATCCGGTCAGTTGCAGCACAGCTTCCCGCCTGTCCCATAAAAAACACGCAACAAAATCAACCTCTTTCCGGAGGAAATTATCATGAGCATCGAAGCCATCAACAGCGGTTCCAGCGCCGTACAGCAACTGGCGGCGAACCGCAAACAAACCGGCGTAACGCAGGAAGACGCCCTGCAACAAGCGCAAGACAACGCCGCCCAGGCGCAGGCTGCCGTGCAGTCCACCGACAAAGTGGACGAAGTGCAAAAAACCGAACTGCCCACCTCTGCCGATCTCAAGGCCGACCAAAACCGCGCCATTCTGGAAGCGACGATGCAGGTCTCCATCGACAGCGGCAACGACTCCCTGGCGCTCATGCTCAAAGCCGCCATTGAAGGCATCAACAAAGAGCTGGAGCCGATGTTTGGCGAAAACGCCATCCAGAACGCCATGGATCAGGACAACTCGCCGGAAGGCACTGCCGGGCGCATTGTCAGCCTCTCCACCGCGTTCTTCGACGCCTACGCCGCCCAGCATCCCGATGAAGACCCTGAAACGCTGGTCAACGGTTTCATGGAAACCATCCAGCGCGGTTTTGAGAAAGGCTACGGCGAAGCAACCGACATCCTGAAAGGGCTGAACGTCTTTGACGGCGACGTGAAAACGGGCATTGAAAAGACCTACGAACTGGTCAAGAAAGGCTATGAAGAGTTCGCCCAGAACAAGATTGCCGAGCTGAAAAAAGCCCAGGGCGGCGACGCCAATGAAGTCGAAGCCGAAAACGCCGCCCCCGGCATCGGTGAAGGCAAAAACACCGCCAAAACCGACGCCACCCGCGCCTGACACCCCGCGCCAAGCGCCACCCCGGCTCCAACACCACACAAACCGCCCCCCGGGGCGGTTTGCTTTTTTGCGCGCGCAAAAATGATGCCGGATGCCGCACCGACTGCGCGCAAACATCAGCGCTGCACGCGAAAGACGGAACACGGCTGCGTCGCCACGGCGTGCGCACACCCGGGCGGCGGCGCGCTGAAAAACAAAACACCGCTTCGCTATAATTACGGGTTTTCCAAACCCCGCGCCGCATCCTGATGTCCGCTCCCGCTTCTCCTGCCGCTGCCGATTGCATCCAGAACGTCACCATTCTGGGCGCGACAGGTTCCATCGGCGCCAGTACGCTGGACGTGCTAGCACGCCATCCGGAGCGTTTCCGCGTCTTTGCCCTGAGCGCGCACAGCCGCTTGGATGCGCTGCTGGCGTTGTGCCAGCAACATCGCCCTGCGCTGGTTTCCGTGCCCGAGGCGGCGGCCAGTGAGTTTGCCCGCCGCTTGCGGGAGGCGGGGCTGAAGACGGAAGTCTGCCCGGGCGAGCGCGGTTTGTGCGACATTGCCGCGCATAACGAGACGCATGTGGTGATGGCGGCGATTGTCGGCGCGGCTGCCCTGCCCTCGGTGCTGGCGGCGGCCTGTGCGGGAAAACGCATTTTGCTCGCCAATAAAGAGTCCTTGGTGATGGGCGGGCAGTTGGTGCTGGATGCGGTGCGCCGCCACGGGGCGACGCTGCTGCCGGTCGATAGCGAACACAGCGCCATTTTCCAGTGTCTGCCCGCCGCTGCGTGCATCGGCGAGGAAGCGCCCGGTCTGCGCCGCATCATTCTGACCGCCTCGGGCGGGCCGTTTCGCACGCTGCCTGCCAGCGCGTTTGCGCAGATTACGCCCGAACAAGCCTGTGCGCATCCCACCTGGGCGATGGGGCGCAAGATTTCCGTCGATTCGGCGACGATGATGAACAAGGGGCTGGAAGTCATCGAGGCGCGCTGGTTGTTTGACCTGCCCGGCGAACGCATCGAGGCCATCATCCACCCGCAAAGCGTGGTGCATTCGCTGGTGGAATACGTTGATGGTTCGCTGCTGGCGCAACTGGGTCAGCCGGACATGCGCACGCCGATTGCCTGTGCGCTGGCCTGGCCGCAGCGCATTGAGGCGGGTGTTGGCTCGCTGGATTTCACGCAGCTTGCGGCGCTGGAATTTCACGCGCCGGATACCGAACGCTTCCCCTGCCTGCGTCTGGCTTACGATGCGCTGGCTGCGGGCGGCACCGCGCCCACCGTGCTGAACGCTGCCAACGAAGTGGCGGTGGAAGCCTTCCTTGCGCGCCGCCTGCCCTTCCCCGGCATTGCGCAAACCATTCGCGCGGTGCTCGATGCGCTGCCCGTCGCCGCTGCCGATTCGCTGGACGCCTTGCAAGAGGCTGACCGCCGCGCCCGCGAAGCTGCCCGCAAACATTTACAACAAACGCCCTGAGCGCCCTGCCCCATGTCAATTCTTACCAATTACCTCATTCCGTTTGTCATCGCGCTGGGCGCGCTGGTGTTTTTCCACGAATACGGCCATTACTTCGTCGCCCGTCTGTGCGGCGTGAAGGTGCTGCGTTTTTCCATTGGTTTTGGCAAACCGCTGCTGCAATGGCACACCGGCGCGGACCGCACGCAATGGGTGCTGGCCGGTATTCCGCTGGGCGGTTACGTCAAGATGCTTGATGAACGCGAAGGCGAAGTCGCGCCCGAAGAATTGCCGCGCGCCTTCAACCGCCAGAACGTCTACAAACGCATCGCCATCGTCGCCGCGGGGCCGCTGGCAAACCTGCTGCTGGCCGTGGTGCTCTACTGGGCGCTGTTTGTACACGGCACGGAAGAATTGCGCGCGCGCGTGCAGGTTGTGCCGGAAACGCTCGCTGCGCAGGCGGGGCTGGCAAGCGGCGAAGAAATCCTGCGCGTTGAAGATGAGCCGGTGCAAAGCTGGTCGGAAATGCGCTGGGCGCTGCTGCGCCGCGCGCTGGAAAACGCGCCCACCGAAATCACCGTGCGCACGCCCGACGGCGACGTGCGCACGGCGGTGATTGACTTCGCACCGCTGGATCTGAACAGCGGCGACGCCGATTTGCTCGCCCGCGCGGGTCTCACGCCGTGGGATCCGCCCACGCCGCCGGTCATTGGCGAAGTACAGCCCGATTCTGCCGCCGAGCGTGCCGGGCTGCGCGCGGGCGACCGTTTTCTGGAAATCGACGCGCAGCCGATAGACACCTGGCGCGATCTGGTCGAATACGTCGCCGACCATCCCGGCACTACGGTACAGGCGCGCATCGAGCGCGACGGCCAGCATGAAACCATCCCCATCACCCTTGACACCGTGCCGAACAGCGAGCCGCCGCGCGGACGCATTGGCGTCAAGATTGAACTCTCGCAAGAGGTGCTGGACCAGATGTTCACACAGGTCAGCTACCCCGTGGGCGCGGCGCTCTCCCGCGCGCTGGCGCGCACCTGGGATACCAGCGTGCTCAGTCTGAAGATGATTGGCCGCATGTTCCTCGGTGAAGTTTCCTGGAAAAACCTCTCCGGCCCCATCACGATTGCCGATTTTGCGGGCAAAAGCGCGCAAATGGGCTGGATGCCCTATCTTTCCTTCGTCGCCCTCATCAGCATCAGTCTGGGCGTGCTCAACCTTCTGCCCATCCCCGTGCTGGATGGGGGGCATTTGCTGTATTATGCCGCCGAAATCGTCAAAGGCTCGCCGGTTTCCGAGCGCGCGCTGGAACTTGGGCAGCGCATCGGGCTGGCGTTGCTGGCAGTGATGATGATTTTGGCCTTCTACAACGACCTTGCCCGTCTATTCACAAGCTAAACACGAGTTAAACACCTGCATGAAACGTATTCTCGCCGCTGGTCTCATCGCAAGCTGCTGCACACTCACCACCCCGGCCTGGGCCTTTGACCCCTTTGTTGTGCGCGACATCCGCGTCGAAGGCATTCAGCGCACCGAACCGGGCACCGTCTTCAACTACCTGCCCGTTCGCGCGGGCGACACCTTCACCGAAGAACAGGCCACCGAAGCAGTGCGCAAGCTCTTTGCCACCGGCTTTTTCAGCGATGTAAAAATCGAGGTGGAAAACAACGTCATCGTCGTGCGCGTTGCCGAACGCCCCGCGATTGCCGACATCACCTTCTCGGGCATCAAGGAATTTGACAAAGACACGCTCAAGCAAAGCCTGCGCGATGTGGGTCTGGGCGAAGGGCTGATTTTCGACCGCTCCACGCTGGAGCGTGCCGAGCAGGAACTCAAGCGCCAATATCTTTCGCGCGGCAAATACGGCGCGCAAATCACCACCACCGTTACCCCGCTGGAGCGCAACCGCGTCGGTCTGAACTTTGCGGTGGAAGAAGGCGACATCGCAAAAATCCGCGAAATCCGCATCATCGGCAACCAGACCTTCAAAACCAGCGAACTGCTCGACCAGTTCCAGCTCACCACGCCGGGCGTGTTTACTTGGTACACCAAGGCCGACCAATATTCCAAGCAAAAGCTCTCTGCCGACCTCGAAGCGCTGCGCTCGTTCTACATGGATCGGGGCTATCTGGATTTCAACATCGAGTCCACGCAGGTTTCCATCTCGCCGGACAAAAAAGACATCTACGTCACCATCAACCTCACCGAAGGGCAGAAATACACGGTTTCCTCGGTGCGGCTGGCGGGCAACCTGATGCTGCCGGAAGAGGAATACCTCAAACTGGTGCAACTGCACCCGGGTGACGTGTTCTCGCGCGAGCGCCTCACCGCCACCTCGCAGGCCATCATCGAGCGTCTGGGCGAAGACGGCTACGCCTTTGCCAACGTCAATGCCACGCCGGAAATCGACAAGGAAAACGCCACCGTCGCCTTCACCCTGCTGGTTGACCCCGGTCGGCGCACCTACGTGAACCGCATCAACATCGGCGGCAACGTGCGCACCCGCGACGAAGTCATCCGCCGCGAAATGCGCCAGATGGAAGGCGAATGGTACGACGCCGAAAAAATCACCCGTTCGCGCCAGCGCATCGAGCGTCTGGGCTATTTTGACGACGTTTCCGTCGACACGCCGCCGGTCGCCGGCACCACCGACCAGGTCGATGTCAACGTCAACGTCAAGGAACGCCCGACCAACTCCATCTCGCTGGGCGCGGGTTTTTCCAGTGCGCAAAAGCTCACGCTGTCCGGCTCGCTGAAGCAGGAAAACATCTTCGGCTCGGGCAAATCGCTGCAAGCTGAAGTCAACACTGACCGCCTCAGCCGCACCTACTCGCTGTCCTTTACCGACCCGTACTACACCACCGACGGCGTCAGCCTCGGCTACGACCTCTACCACCGCACCTTCGACCCCTACGAATCCTACGCCGTGGCGCGTTACCGTTCGGTCTCCAGCGGTGTGGGGCTGCGCGTGGGCTATCCCATCGGCGAGGACGACACCATCAACTTCGGCCTCGGCTTTGACCGCACCCGCGTCACCACCTACGACGAAAGCCCCATCCAGTACAAGGATTTCTGCCGCACCTACGGCTGCACCGACCCCGGTCAGCAAGAATCCGGCATTGGCAACGCCACCGTCGACAGCGTGCTGGCCACCCTGTCCTGGAAGCGCGACAGCCGCGACAGCTTCATCTACCCGCGTGCCGGGCGCTATCAACAGCTTCACCTGGAAGGCACCGTGCCCGTGCTCAAGGACGTGAAATACGTCAAAGCCGAATACCAGCTCCAGCAATGGCTGCCGATCGGCAAGCATCAGGCGTTCATGTTCAACGTCGAACTGGGCTGGGCGCACAGCTTTGGCGACAAGCCCATGCCGTTCTACAAAAACTTCTACGCTGGCGGCATCGGCTCGGTGCGCGGCTACAAGCAAAGCGCCATTGGCCCGCACACGCCCGATGGCGACGCAATCGGCGGCACGCGCAGCTTCAACGCCAACCTCGAATACTTCTTCCCCATGCCCGGCATGGGCAACGACCGCTCCGTGCGTCTGTCCCTCTTCACCGACATGGGCACGGTCTGGGCAGAAGAAGACGACATCGAATTTTCCGACCTGCGCTACAGCGCCGGTGTGGGTCTGTGGTGGAGTTCGCCCATCGGCCCGCTCAAATTCAGCGTCGGCTATCCCATCAAGAAAAAACCGGAAGACCAGACCCAGCGCTTCCAGTTCCAGATTGGCACGGTTTTCTAAGCCTGCCGCACACCCCTTTCATTGTTACACCACATGGAAAACTCGCACATGAACACCCGCCTCGCCCTCTCCGCCCTCACCGCCGCCCTGATTGCCGCCGCGCCTCTGGCCGCGCAGGCGCAAAATGCCTCGCGCATCGGTTTTGTCAATTCCGACCGCCTGATGCGCGAAGCCCAGCCCGCCAAAAGCGCGCTGTCGCGTATCGAATCGGATTTTTCCAAGCGCGACCAGGACCTGCAACGCATGTCCAAAGACCTGCAACGGATGCAGGAAGACCTCGAACGCAACAGCATGACCATGTCGGAAGCCGACCGCGCCAAGAAAGAACGCGCCTTCAGCGAACTGAACCGCGACTATCAGCGCAAAAAACGTGAATTCGGTGAAGACCTGAACATGCGCCGCAACGAAGAACTCGCCGGTGTGCTCGACCGCGCCAACGAAGCCATCCGCAAGGTCGCCCAAGCCGAAGGCTACGACATCATCTTGCAGGAAGCCGTCTATATCAATCCGTCGATTGACATCACCGAAAAAGTCATCAAAGAGCTGAACGGCGGCAAATAATCCGCCCGCGCATCCGCCCTGCCCGCCTTGCAACACATGCCTCGCGCCGCCGCGCCCGCCGCTTTCACGCTTGCCGAACTGGCTGAACGCCTCGGCGGCGAAGTGGCGGGCGAAAACGCCGCCGCAATCGTCGTGCGCGGCCTCGCGCCGCTGGAACGCGCCGGTGCGGACGAACTTTCCTTTCTGGTCAACGCCGCCCAGGCCGCGCGCCTGTCCGGCTGCCGTGCCGCAGCCATCGTCCTGCCCGCCAGCGCGCCCGACCTCACCGACCGCCCGCGCATCCTCGCGCGCGACCCCTATCTTTTCTACGCCCGCGCCATGCAGCTTTTCCACCCCGCTGCGCGTCCGGCGGCGGGCGTGCACCCGCGCGCCGTCGTCGAATGCGACGTGCCGCCCTGCGCCAGCATCGGCGCAGGCGCGGTGATTGGTGCCGGTGTGCGGCTGGGGCGCGATGTCATCATCGGTGCCAACTGCGTCGTCGGTGAAAACTGCGAAATTGGCGACGGCACGCGCCTTCACGCCAACGTCACCCTCTACCCCGGCTGCACGCTGGGCGCGCGCTGCATCGTGCACTCGGGCGCAGTGATTGGTGCCGACGGTTTCGGCTTCGCCCGCGAACGCGACGGCGCGTGGGTGAAAATCCCGCAAATTGGCGGCGTCGTCATTGGCGACGATGTGGAAATCGGCGCCAACACCACCGTCGACCGGGGCGCGCTCGATAACACCGTCCTTGCCAATGGCGTCAAAATCGACAACCTCGTGCAAATTGCCCACAACGTGCAGATTGGCGAACACACCGCCATGGCGGGCTGCGCCGGCGTTGCCGGCAGCGCCAAAATCGGCGCGCGCTGCATGGTCGGCGGTCAGGCCGGCATTTCTGGCCATCTGGAAATTTGTGACGACGTCATCGTCTCGGCGTGGAGTTTAATTTCCAAATCCATCCACCAGCCCGGCATCTACACCGCCAGCCTGCCGCAGCAAACGCATCAAGACTGGACCGCCAATTTCGCCCACCTGCGCCGCCTCGACGCCCTTGCCCGGCGCGTGCGCACGCTGGAAAAAACCGTCAAGACACAGGAACCCACACAATGAGCATCATGGAAATCAGCGAAATCCGCGAATATCTCCCCCACCGTTACCCCTTCCTGCTCGTCGACCGCGTCATCGAATTTGAGCCGGGCAAGCGCATCGTCGCCATCAAAAACGTCACCATCAACGAACCCTTCTTCCCCGG
>JAFZMK010000099.1 GCA_017553285.1 Rhodocyclaceae bacterium | reverse complement strand
GCGGCGTCCGGCGCGGGCGCGGGGGCGGCGTCCGGGGCGGGGGCGGTTTCGGGGGCGGCGTCCGGGGCGGTCATGCCTTCGGGCGGGGTCAGCGTGATGCCGCCGCCTTCTTCGTCCACGTCTTCGTCCAGCGGGTTGCTTTCCATCGCGGACTGGGCGCTTTGGGTTTTTGCAATTAGTTCGGTGATGCTGAAGGATTGGTTGTTGAGCGTGATGGCGCCGTCCTGAATGCGGAAAGAAAAGCGCAGGTTGTCGCCATCGACGATGAAGAGGTTTTCCTCGCGCACGTCCGCCAGCCAGGCGTCCAGTTCGCGGGCGGCGGTCTCTTCGCTGCGGCTGGTTAGCACGCTGTTGGTGTGGGCGAGGGCGGCTTTGGGGGCGACACCTTCAATGCTGACCTGAAGTTTGTTGAACGCGCCCACCGGGTTGATGAGGTCTTGCTGCGCCAGACCGGGGGCGGCAAGGCGCAGGCTCAGGTTCAGGTCGCCCTTGGGCGTGGACAGGCGCATGGGGTCCAGCGAAACACTCGGCCCGGCGGTGAAGATTTCAATCAGGTGCGGCGCGCTGGCGGCCAGAATCAGCTCCATCTTCTGCTTGTCGTCCATGCCGGCGGTGTTGAGCTGGTCGACGCTTTTGATGAGTTCGTCCAGCGGCTCGGCGGCGAGGTGATTGAGGTCGATCTGCACGGTAAACGGCCCCAGCGCGCGCGCTTGCCCGGCGGCGTTGTCGGGGCGGATGGTGAGCGAGTCCAGCGTGAAGGTCTCTTTGATGTCGGCAAAGTCGTCTTTCAGGGCAAACGCCGCCTGCACGGCCATTTTGCCCATCTCCAGCGTGAAATTGCCGTCTTCACGGCGCATGGAAGCCTTGCCGATTTGAACGTCTGCCTCGGATGGTGCCAGATTGCCGACGATGGCGCCGTTGTAATGGTTGTTGGCGTGCCACGAAATCGGCCCCATTTCGGCATGGAATTTGGCCTCCGGCGACGAGGGGGTGCCGGTGGAAGCGATGTTGAGCGAAGGCAGCGTGCCGGTGTGCCAGAGCACTTTGCCATCTTGCGCGGCAAAATCAATGGTCAGCGAATCGGCGCGGATGCCGTCTTTTTCTTCGCCCAAGGTGAGCGGGGCGAGCGCAAAATGCCCGTGCGCCACGCCCGAAAAACGCCACTGGCCGTGGGCGGTGATGGGTTCTGCTTCGCCAAAGATGGGGCGCAGGTTGTTGCGTTGTTCGGGGGTGAAGAGGGGCTGGGTGCGGAAGGTGGCCAGATACAGCCCTTGCGGGGTCAGCGGCCCGTGCTGGATGTGGGTTTCCAGCGTCAGCGCATCGTTGCTGCCGGCAGAGGTGCCGAAGAGTTCGGAAAAATCCGCCTGCACCGTCACCTTGGCGCGCGAAGACAGGAAGGAACGTTCAAACTGCCGGTCTTTGAGGGTTAGCGCGGGGAAATCTTTCTCGATTTTGTCCAGCATGGCGTTGTATTGCTTTTCGGCCTGCGTGCCGATATACAACGTCGCCCCGCCCCAGGCGGCGGCTACGACGACAACACCAACGGCAACTTTTTGAGCAATAGACATATTTTTGTTTTCCTGAAAACGTTTGAGAAGACGCGCAAAACGGCGCGGCGTGCAAAACCCGTAATGATACAGGCCGCCCGCGCGCGCGGATACCGCAATTTGCGCAATGCAGCAAATTTCGCGCGCCGGGCGCGCGCTCGTGGCGCGCCGGGTGGCTTGGTGGCGGCGCGTGCGTCGGGGCGTTTCTGCCATAATGCGGCGCTCTCGTGCTTGTCTTTCCTGCTTCTTTTGCGCCGCAAAGCCTATGTCGTACAGCATTGACGTTAGCGAACAGGCCGGGGTGCGCTATCTGCATTTTGGCTCGCCCTGGATTCAGGGCGCGATGCGCATCGCCCGTCCGCATCAACTGGAACTGGCCTACACCCGCGAAATGATGCTGGGGCTGCTGCTGCGCGGTTGGAGCCGCTGGCCGCGCCGGGCGCTGTTGATTGGGCTGGGGGCAGCGTCCTTGCTGCGTTTTTTGCACCATCACTTGCCGCACTGCGTGCTGGATGTGGTCGAAATCGATGCGCGCGTGGTTGCCTGCGCCCGCCAGTTTTTCCGCCTGCCGCCCGAAGATGAGCGCTTTACCCTGCATCTTGCCGACGGTGCTGAATTTATCGCCCGCGAAGGCGTGGCGTATGACTTCATCGCCGTCGACGGGTTTGACCACAAAGCGCGCGCCGGGGCGCTGGATTCGCCGGATTTTTACCGCGCCGCGCGCGCGCGGCTGTCGCTCGAAGGCGTGCTGGCGGTCAATCTGCTTGGCTCGGAGGCTGCCAAAAAACGCAGCACGCGCTGGTTGGGCGAGGTTTTTGGGCAACGGCTCTTTACCTTTGCCTCTGCCGACGAAGGCAACGTCATCGCGCTGGGCGCGGCAGGGAACGCCATCGTCTGCCCGCTGCCCGAACTGCATGAGCGCGCCCGCGCCCTCAAGCAGGAAACCGGTCTGGATCTGGCACCGTCGCTTGCCCGTTTGCTCTACGGGCACAGTTTTCCGGGCGAACAATTTACCTGTTAGCGGCGCTGCGGCGCGCGTCGGTGCGGGGCAGCCTTGTCGTGTGGGCGCGGATTTGATACAACCGACGTTTTCCGCTGACTTATCCCCGAGGCAATCATGAGACTGGATCGCGAACAAACAAGCCACAACATCGAAGACCGCCGTGGAATGCGCCTTTCCGGCGGCGGCAAGGGCGGCATGGGGCTGGGGGCAGTGGTGCTGGCGCTGGTCGCCAGCTACTTCTTCGGCATTGATACGCAAACGGCGTTGAATATCGCCTCGGGGCTGCAAGGCGGCGCCCCCGCGCAAGCCATCGACGTGCCCAGCCAGCGCCCGCCGCAAGAAGATGCTGCGGCTACGTTTGTCGCCAAGGTGCTGGGTTCGACCGAGCGGGTGTGGTCAGAAATTTTCGCCGAATCCGGCAAACGCTATGAGCCGCCCAAACTCGTCCTCTTCAGCGGCCAGACGCCGACTGCCTGCGGCGCGGGCGATGCGGCGATGGGGCCGTTTTACTGCCCGGCAGACCGCAAGGTGTATATCGACCTGGAGTTTTTCCACGAATTGCGCACCCGCTTTCAGGCGCCCGGCGATTTTGCGCAAGCCTATGTGATTGCGCACGAAATCGGGCACCACGTGCAAAACCTGCTGGGCATTTCCGGGGAAGTGCAGCGCGCCCGCCAGAACGCCCGCAATCAGGCGCAGTCGAATCTGCTCTCGGTGCGTCTGGAGCTGCAAGCCGATTGCTTTTCCGGCGTGTGGGCAAGCCGCGCGGACGGCAGCCGCAACATTCTGGAAGAAGGCGATATTGAAGAAGGCATCCAGGCGGCCAGCGCGGTGGGCGACGATACCCTGCAAAAACAGGCCACCGGTCGCGTCGTGCCCGATGCCTTCACCCACGGCAGTTCGCAACAGCGGGTGTATTGGTTCAAACAAGGCATGAAAACCGGCGACCTGAACCAGTGCAATACGTTTGAGGTGCGCAAATAATT
>JAFZMK010000098.1 GCA_017553285.1 Rhodocyclaceae bacterium | reverse complement strand
TTCCAGAATCAATGAGCAGTTTCATGACGATGCGCGCAAGGAAAGTTCCCCGGCAAGGATGCGCTGCACGCCGCTGCCAGTATCGAGCAGCAAGGCACCATCGTCATCCACGCCCGCATTGCGCCCGACAATTTCGCGCTGGCCGTCAAACAAGCGCACGCTCTGGTCGCGGAAAGCGTCGCGCTGCTGCCAGGCGGCGCGAAACGGGGCAAAACCGACGTCTTGCCAGTGGTCAAACAGCCCCGCCATTTCCAGCAGGATGCGGGCGAGCAATTCATGCACGTCGGGCGTCGCGGGCAGATGCTGCGCCAAGGAAGCGACCGCCGTCTGCCCGTCAATCTGTGTGCCCGGCGGCAAATCGAGGTTCAGCCCGATGCCGATGACGGCGGCAAGCGCATCGCTGGCGCGGTACGCGGGCAGTTCAATCAGGATGCCGGCCAGTTTTGCGCCTTGCACGAGCACATCGTTCGGCCATTTCAGTTTGGCT
Source organism: Rhodocyclaceae bacterium (assembly GCA_017553285.1). GTDB lineage: Bacteria > Pseudomonadota > Gammaproteobacteria > Burkholderiales > Rhodocyclaceae > JAFZMK01. Next base: position 16,225 of record JAFZMK010000098.1, on the reverse strand, counting down.
GCGGTCAGACCGAACGATTCCAGCGCGCGCGCCAGCGCCAGCCCGGTGAGCAGCGAAAGCCCCGCCGGTTGCGCCGCCGGGCGGTCAAACTGCCAGCGCACGGAAAAGGTCAGGCTCGCCCCCGGCCAGGATTGCCAGACGTTACCGCGCCGCCCGCGCCCCGCCGTCTGCCGCGCCGCGCCCAGCACGCGCACCGGGCTGCCTGCGGGCTGCGCGGACAACTCCATCAGCGCGCTGTTGGTGGAGGCGCATTCTGCTACCCACTGCACGTCAAAACGCGCCGCCTGCGCGCCCAGCGCGGCGAGCACGCGCGGCGGGAAGAGCACACCGGCAGGACAAGGGCGTTCAGGGTTCATTGCAAGGCAGTTGGGCGTGGAGCAAAGCGGAAGATGATAACGGAATCAGGCGGGTTGCGCCGGTTTGCGGGCGGTTTTGGCGCGGCGAGAACGCGGCTTTTTCGGCGCGGGCAGCGGCAGTTCGTCCCAGCTTCGCCGCAGCAGTTCCGCCAGCCAGTGCGGGTCATCCAGCCGCTCATCGACGCGCAGCCAGTCTTTGGCACCGGGAAACGGCGCCGCACCTTGCGCATCGTCACCGGCAAAAGCGCGCCCGGCGGCGGTCGGTTTGATGAAAAGCTGGTCGTCACAAATCAGCGCCACCACCTTGCCCTGCCAGTACAGCGCGTATTCGCCAAACATCCGGCGCGAAGTGATGCCTTCGAGCAGCGCCAACTGATCGCAGACAAAGGCGAGAAACTCCTTGCCCGAAGCCATCTGCGCACGCTACGCGCCCGCCGTCAGGCGCGAGCGCGCCATGCAGAACGCCGCCAGCGTCTTGGCGTCCGTCATCTGCCCGCTCGCCATGGCCGCTTCAATTTCGGCAGGCGACATAGCAAAGACTTCAAGAAATTCGTGTTCATCGAGCGCGCGCTCGCCCGCACGCAAACCGCGCGCCAGAAAGACTTCGATTTTTTCGTCGGAATAACCAATGCAGGGGTGAATCACGCCCAGATGTTCCCACTGCTGCGCTTCAAAACCCGTTTCTTCTTTCAACTCGCGCTGCGCGCAGGCCAGCGGCGGCTCGTTCGCATCCAGCTTGCCAGCGGGAAATTCCCAAAACACTTGCCCCAGCGGGTGGCGATATTGGCGTTCCATCACCAGCGCGCCATCGTCGCGCACGGCGAGGATGACCACCGCGCCGGGATGATGCACGTATTCGCGCGCACTGCTGCGTCCATCGGGCAGGCGCACGGTGTCGCGCCAGACTTGCAAAAACGCGCCCTGCCACGGAATTTCCCGCGACAGGGTGTGCTCAACCAGTGAATCGGTGGAAGCAGACTGCGCCGTCATGCCCGCAAGCGCCCGTTCAGGAAAGCGCAACCGGCAGCGCCTGCAAGCACATGTCCAGCAGCCATTGCGGCGCCAGCCCCAGCACGGCGATGCCGATGCCGTTGACCGACAGCAAGAAGCGCACGTCGGGCGAAGCCACCAGCGCCTCTTCGCTTTGCGGCGCATCGAAATACATCACCTTGACCACGCGCAGATAGTAGAACGCGCCAATCACCGACATCACCACCGCCAGCACCGCCAGCCAGTAGCCGCCCGCCTGCACCACTGCCTGCAACACGGCAAGTTTGGCGATGAAGCCGACAAAGAACGGAATGCCCGCCATGGAGAGCATGGTGAACATCATCATGCCGGCAAACCAGCGGCTGCGGCGGTTCAAGCCCTTGAAGTCTTCCAGCGTGTCGGCCTCAAAGCCGCTGCGCGACAGCAGCACGATGGTGCCGAACGCCGCCAGCGTCATCACCACGTAAGCGACTGCGTAAAACAGCGCCGCGCTGTAGGCATTCACCGTCAGCGGCAAGGGCTGCAAGCCCAGCAGCGCGAAGGCGTCGCCCGCAGTTTGTTCGCTGCCAATCCATCTTGCCGACAGCAGCGCCAGCAGCACAAAGCCCATATGCGAGATGCCCGAATAGGCCAGCATCCGCTTGATGTTGGTCTGCACGATGGCGGCCAGATTGCCCAGCACGATGGAAGCGACCGCCAGCACAATCAGCATGTGCTGCCAATGCACCATCAAATCTGCCATGCCAAACGCCAGCAGGCGCATGGCCATGCCCAGCGCCGCCAGTTTCGGCGCACCGGCAATCAGCAAGGTCACCGCAGTGGGCGCGCCCTGATAGACATCGGGCACCCACATGTGAAACGGCGCAATGCCCAGTTTGAAGGCAATGCCGCAGACCAGAAACACCAGCCCGAAGGCGAGCACGAGGCGGCTTTCCGGCGCCACGCCAATGCCGCGCGAAGCCGCATCCATCAGCACGGAAAGGTCCATCGTGCCGGTAGCGCCATAGACCATCGACATGCCGTAGAGCAACATGCCGGAAGCCAGCGAACCGAGCACAAAGTATTTCATCGCCGCCTCGGTGGCGCGGGCGTTGTCGCGGTCAAAGGCAATCAGCGCATACAGCGGCAGCGACATCATTTCCAGCCCGATATAGACCGTCAGCATGTGGTTGGCACCAACCAGCACCATCATGCCCAGCGCCATCAGTTGCACCAGCATGAAAAACTCGGGGCGGTCCATCTTGCGCACCGCCAGATAATCGCGCCCATACAGCAGGCTGACGATGACGGCAAAGAGAATCATCAGTTTCAGGAAACCCGCCAGCGAATCGGCGATGAACAAATCGCTGAAGGTCAGCACCGCCTGGCTGGGCATCACCACCACCACGATGACGCACGCGCCCAGCAGCGAAATCTGCGCCAGCCCGTAGCCCAGCGCGCGCGCGCTTTGGCGCTCTCGCACAAACGTGGTCAGCAGCAGGGAAAGCAGCACCATGACGGCCACGAATATTTCCGCAGCGGCAGGAAGAAAGTTGGGAATGGCGAAATTCATCGTTGGCAATCCGGAACAATCAGACAGGGGCGACGCTTAGGGCAGAACCGGCGAAATCTTGCCGACGCCCACCTGCGCCAGCAACTGTTCCACCGAAGCGTGCATGACTTCGGTCAGAGGATAGGGATACAGACCCATGGCGAGCACGCACAGCGCGAGCACGGCAAGGAAGGCAAATTCGCGCCGGTCGATGTCGTCGAGCGCGGCGACACGCTCATTGGCGACCTGACCGAAAATCACGCGCTTGTACATCCACAGCGTATAGGCCGCGCCCAGCACCAGCGTGGTGGCGGCCACCACAGCCGTCCAGAAATTGAACTGCACCGCGCCCAGAATCACCATGAATTCGCCGACGAAGCCGGAAGTACCCGGCAGCCCGGCATTGGCCATGGAAAACAGCATGAACAGCGCGGCAAATTTCGGCATCCGGGCAACCACGCCGCCGTAATCGGCAATTTCGCGCGAATGCAGGCGGTCGTAGAGCACGCCGATACACAGGAACATGGCGCCAGAGACAAAACCGTGCGAAATCATCTGCACCAGCGCGCCTTCCACGCCGAGGCGGTTGAACATGAAAAAGCCCAGCGTCACAAAGCCCATGTGCGAGATGGAAGAATAGGCGACGAGTTTTTTCATGTCTTTTTGCACCAGCGCCACCAAGCCGATATAGACCACGGCAATCAGCGACAGGGTAATCATCAGCGGCGCAAACGCCATGGAGGCATCGGGCGTGACCGGCAGCGAAAAGCGCAGAAAACCATACGCGCCCAGTTTCAGCGCAATGGCCGCCAACACCACCGAACCGCCCGTAGGCGCTTCGACGTGCGCATCCGGCAGCCAGGTGTGCACCGGCCACATCGGCACTTTCACCGCAAAGCCCAGCAGGAAGCCGAGGAAAATCCACATCTGTTCGGTCGCGCTCAGCGGCAACTGATGCCAGACGAGAATGGAAAACGAGCCGGACTTGCTGTAGAGATAAATCAGCGCCAGCAGCATCGGCAGCGAGCCAGCCAGCGTGTAGAGGAAGAACTTGATGGCGGCATAGACGCGGTTTGGCCCGCCCCAGATGCCGATAATCAGATACAGCGGAATCAGCGAGGCTTCAAAGAAGACGTAGAACAGCAGCCCATCCAAGGCGGCGAAAATGCCGTTCATCAGCCCGGACATAATCAGGAAGGCGGCCATGTACTGCGCCACGTTATCCTGAATCACCCGCCAGCCAGCGACCACCACCAGCACGGTAATCAGCGAATTGAGCAGCACGAAGAGCATCGAAATGCCATCGACGCCGAGGTGATAGGTGACCAGAAAACGCTCAATCCAGTGCGCCTGTTCGACAAACTGCATCTGCGCCGAGAGGCGGTCAAACTGGAAAAACAGCGGCAAGGTGACGGCAAAACCCAGCACCGACACCAGCAGCGCGAGCTTGCGCACGGTCGCGTCGTTTTGCAGCTTGCGGTCTGCCGCGAGAATGAGGATTGCCCCCAGAATGGGAATCCAGATAGCCAGGCTCAGAAGGGGAAGCTGCGTCGCGGCGGTCATGTTCAGAGGTTCCATTTTTCCATCAGGTCAGCATTGGTTGTCGTACTCAGCGCACATGGAATAACAGCAGCAGCAGGACGCACAGACCGACAATCATGCCGAAAGCGTATTGGTACAGGTGACCGGTTTGCAGCAGGCGCGTGCCACGGGCAACCCAGCCCACCAGCTTGGCCGAGCCATTGACCCCGACGCCGTCGATTACGCCACGATCACCCGCCCACCAAAGACCATTGCCCAGCGCGCGCGCGCCACCGGCAAAGACAATTTCATTGAAGCGGTCGAAGAAGTATTTGTTTTCCAGCAAGGCGGTAATCGGGCGGAACATGCCGGCAATCCGCCCCGGCACCGCCGGCATTCCCAGATAGAGCACGGCAGCCAGCACCACGCCCGCAAGCGCCAGCAAGAACGGCAGCGCGGTAAAGCCATGCAGCCCCATTTCCACCGCATCGTGCAGCGTTTCGTGCTGCGCCACGTGCTGGTCGCTGACGCGGATGACATCGGCCACGCTGTTGAGCCAGTCGCCAGCCAGCAGCGGCTCGAAGGTGTAAAAACCGATCAGCACCGACGGAATCGCCAGCAGCACCAGCGGCACGGTGACCACCCACGGCGACTCATGCGGCTTCTGCCCGGGGGCGATGCCGTGGACGTGCGCTTCTTCGCCCGCGTGATCAACACCGCCGTGGGCATAGCCGAAGCGTTCCTTGCCGTGGAAGACCAGGAAATACATGCGGAAGGAATAGAAGGCCGTCACAAACACACCGGCAAGCACACAGAAATAGGCATAGCCCGCGCCGTACAGCGAGGATGCGCCCACCGCTTCGATAATCGAATCCTTGGAATAAAAGCCGGAGAAGAACGGAAAACCAATCAGCGCCAGCGAGCCAATCAGCGAGGTCATCCACGTCACCGGCATGTAGCGCCACAGCCCGCCCATGTTGCGCATATCCTGGTCGTGATGCAGCCCGATGATGACCGAACCCGCGCCCAAAAACAGCAGCGCCTTGAAGAAGGCGTGGGTCATCAGGTGGAACAGCGCCTCGGAATAGGCGGACGCACCCAGCGCCACGGTCATGTAGCCCAGTTGCGAGAGCGTGGAATAGGCCACCACGCGCTTGATGTCGGTCTGCACAATGCCCAGAAAGCCCATGAACAGCGCGGTAGTCGCACCAATGATGAGGATGAAGGACAGCGCCGCATCAGAAAGCTCAAACACTGCCGACATGCGGGCGACCATGAAAATACCCGCCGTCACCATCGTGGCGGCGTGAATCAGCGCCGAAATCGGCGTGGGGCCTTCCATCGAATCAGGCAGCCAGACGTGCAACGGCACCTGCGCCGATTTGCCCATCGCGCCGATGAACAGACAGATGCAGATGACCGTGACCAGCGACCAGTCCGTGCCCGGCAGCATCGCGCCCAGCCACGGCGTTTGCGCATCCTGCAACTGGTGGAAAAACTCGTGGTAGTTGAGCGTACCGGCATAGGCGGCGACCAGCCCGATGCCCAGCAAAAAGCCGAAGTCGCCCACGCGGTTGACCAAAAACGCCTTCAGGTTGGCGTGAATGGCCGTGGGGCGCTCGTACCAGAAACCAATCAGCAGGTACGAAACCAGCCCCACTGCTTCCCAGCCGAAGAAAAGCTGCATGAAGTTGTTGGACATCACCAGCATCAGCATGGAGAAGGTAAACAGCGAGATGTAGCTGAAAAAGCGCTGATAGCCCGGGTCGTCCGCCATGTAGCCGATGGTATAGACGTGCACCATCAGGGACACAAAGGTGACTACCAGCATCATCAGCACGGAGAGCGGGTCGATGAGGAAGCCGACTTCGATTTTCAGCCTGCCCACCTGCATCCAGGTATAGACCGTCTCTTCCAGCACGCTGCCCGTCTGCACGGCGGCAAACAGCGCGCAGGAGGCAACAAAGGCGGCCAGCACGCCGAGAATGCAGACCACATGCGCGCCGGTGCGCCCGATGCGCCGCCCGAACAGTCCGGCCAGAATCGCCCCCGCCAAAGGCGCAAGCGCGACGACAAGAGAAAGGGTTTTCATGTCCATGAGCGAATCAGCCTTGCAAACTGTCCAGATCATCCACGTGAATCGTGCGCCGATTGCGGAAGAGCACAATCAGGATTGCCAGCCCGATGGCCGACTCCGCCGCCGCCACCGTCAGCACGAAGAAAACAAACACCTGCCCGTGAATGTCGTTCAGGTAATGCGAGAAGGCGACAAAATTGATATTGACCGCCAGCAGCATCAACTCCACCGCCATCAGCAGCACGATGAGGTTTTTGCGGTTCAAGACGATGCCGACAATGCTGATGGCAAACAGCACCGCCGCCAAAGTCAGGTAATGGGACAGGGATAGCGTCATCATTTCAGGATTCTCCCGCCGTCGCGACCGGCGCGGCATCTTCTTCTTTTTCCACCGGCATGGAGACCACGCGCAGGCGCTCGTTGCGTTTGACCTTCACCTGCTGCGCCGGATCCACGCGCTTGACGCCTTCGCGTTTGCGGTGCGTAAGGCTCACCGCCGCAATCATCGCAATCAGCAGCACCAGCGAGGCCAGTTCAAAAGGATAGGCATACAGCGTATAGAGCACGCGCCCCAGCGCCTGCGTGTTGCTGTATTCGGCGCCCGCTGCCGCCGGTGCCTGCATGGCCTGGAACCAGTCGCCGTTGAGCACCAGCGTCATCTCGCCCAGCAGCAGCGCGCCCACCAGCAAGGCCAGCGGCAGATAGCGCCAGAAGCCTTCGCGCAGCCGCGCCGGGTCAATATCGAGCATCATCACGACAAACAGGAACAACACCATCACCGCGCCGACATACACCAGCACCAGCGTGATGGCGAGAAATTCCGCTTCCAGCAGCATCCACACGCCGCTGGCGCCCACGAAAGCCGCCACCAGCGAGAGCACCGCATACACCGGGTTGCGCGCCAGAATCACCCCCAGCGCAGCCAGCAGCACGATGGTGGAAAAGAAATAGAAGACGAGGGTTTTGAATTCCATGGTCGTATCCAGTTCGGGGCGTCAGCGGTAGCGGGCATCCGCCTCCTTGTCGGCGGCAATCTGGGCTTCGTACTTTTCGCCCACCGCCAGCAACATCTGCTTGGTGTAATACAGGTCGCCGCGTTTTTCGCCGTGGTATTCCAGCACGCGGGTCTCCACAATCGCATCTACCGGGCAGGCTTCTTCGCAGAAGCCGCAAAAGATGCACTTGGTCAGATCAATGTCATAGCGCGTGGTGCGGCGCGAACCGTCCTCACGCTCTGCTGCCTCAATGGTGATGGCCATCGCCGGGCAGACCGCCTCGCACAGCTTGCAGGCGATGCAGCGCTCTTCGCCGCCCGGATAGCGGCGCAGCGCGTGCAGACCGCGAAAGCGCGGGCTAAGCGGCGTTTTTTCTTCCGGAAAGAAGATGGTCAGCTTGCGGCGGAAAAAATACCGTCCGGTCAGTTCCAGCCCCTTGCGCAGTTCCTTCAGAACCAGGCTGCCAAGAATGCTTTTCACACCCATCGACGCGCTCCTCTCACTTCCACAGCGACAGCGGGGTCATCATCCACACCGCCAGCACGAACAGCCACACCAATGTCACCGGAATAAACACTTTCCAGCCCAGCCGCATGGTGTGGTCATAGCGGAAACGCGGGAAGGTCGCCCGCGCCCAGAGAAACAGCCAGAGCATGGCCGACATCTTGAGCGCAAACCAGAAAAAGCCGTCCGGCAAGAACGACACCGGCGAGAGCCAGCCGCCCAGAAAGAGCACTGCCGTCATCGCCGAGACCAGAATCATGTTGGCGTATTCGCCAAGGAAGAACAGCGCAAAGGCCATGCCGGAATATTCAATCATGTGACCGGCAACAATTTCCGATTCGCCTTCCACGGTATCAAACGGCGAACGATTGGTCTCGGCAATGCCCGAGATGATGTAGACGACAAACATCGGCAGCAGCGGCAGCCAGTTCCACGACAGGAAACTTAGCCCCATGTCGCGCCCGATGCCCTGCCCCTGACTGGCAACGATGTCGCCCAGATTCAGGCTGGACGAAGTCATCAGCACCGCCAGCAGCGCAAAACTCAGCGCCACTTCGTAGGAAATCATCTGCGCGGTGGCACGCATCGCGCCCAGCATGGCGTATTTGGAATTCGACGCCCAGCCGGAAATGATGATGCCGTAGACCTCAACGGAAGTGACCGCCAGCAAAAAGAGCAGCCCGGCATTGATGTCGGCATACACCCAGCCGTCGGCAAACGGCACCACCGCCCAGGCAACCAGCGCCGGCCCCAGCGCCAGCACCGGACCGAGAATGTACAGCAGCTTGTTGGCGCGCAGCGGCAGGATGACTTCCTTGAAGAGCAGCTTCACCGTGTCGGCAATCGGTTGCAGCAGCCCGAAGGGGCCGACGCGGTTGGGGCCGATGCGCACCTGCATGGCACCGATGATTTTGCGCTCGGCATAGGTCATGTACGCCACGCCGAGAAACAGCGGAATCAGAATCAGGACAATCTTGACGATTGACCACACCAGCGGCCAGAGCTGGCCGAAGAAGTTTTCCAGAGGCAGCAGGATGTTTTCCATTACACGCGCTCCATGGCAATCGGGCCACTCATCGCGCCCAGACCGATTGTGCTCGCATGGGCGGCAGCCACCCGCACGCAGTTTTGCGCCAGCCCGTCATCGGCACGCACGTCCAGTTCAATGACGGCGTCACCCTGTGTGAGACGCACGTGCGCGCCCTCTTCCAGCCCCAGCCGCGCCAGGGTTTCGGGATGCACAGCAGCCTGCGGCGCGCGCGCGTCATGCGTGCGTTGCAGCGCCGGGGCACGGCGCACCAGCGGATCGGCAAAATGCAGCGGCACGTCGCAGACGCGCTCCAGCGTGTCCGCACGCGGACGACGCCCTTCCACGCTCACGCCCTGCAAGCGGCCATCCAGCCCGGTCTCCAGCAAAACTTCCGCCTTGCCGGCGTGCTCGCCCAGCACTTCGCGGGCAACATCCAGCACGTTGTCCTGCGCAAAACCGGGCGCTTCCAGCAGATTGCCCAGCACGCGCAGCACTTTCCAGCCCGGGCGCGCTTCGCCAAAGGCACGCGCGGCGGCGTGGAAGAATTGCGCGCGGCCTTCCATATTGACGAAGGTACCCGCCATTTCGGTAAACGGCGTGAGCGGCAGCATCACGTGCGCGACTTCGCGCAACTCGCCCGAATTGAAGGGCGTGAGCGCCACGACCATCTGCATGGCCGCCAGCGCCCGGCGGCTGGCGTCCGACCGGGCAAAGTCGTAGCCGGGTTCCGCGCCCAGCAGCAGGCAGACAGCCAGCGGGCTTTCCAGCATCTGATGCACGTTTTTCCCGCCCGCACCCGGCACGGCGCGGGTCAGCCAGCCACCCACGGTGTTGGCCGCTTCGCTGATGACGCCGAAACGCCCACCGGCAAGACGGGCGATTTCCTGCGCCAGCAGTTCAATTTCGGTGCCGCGAACATCCTGCACCGCCAGATTGCCGATCCACACCGCCACGTTGCGCCCTTCGGCAAGCTCGCGGGCGATGTCGGTCGCGGTGGCATCCTGCGAGGCGGGACGCAGCGATTGCAGCACCGGCTGCGGCGGCGTCTGTTTGATGTCCGCCAGCGCAAAGAGGATGTGCAGCAGGGTGTCGACCATCGCGCTGGGCGCGACCAGCGCGCGCTGATGCACGGGCATACCCCAATCATCCGCAGCAGGATGCACCACACTCAAGCGCGTGCCTTTTTTCACCGCCTGACGCAGGCGCTGCGCCAGCAGCGGCGCATCTTTGCGCAAGAAACTGCCGATGACCAGCAGGCGGTCAAGATGGCTCACCTGCGCCAGCGGCATTCCCAGACAGGGCGCGCCGTTGCGCTTGCCGTCGGCACGGAAATCGCTGTGCCGCAGGCGAAAATCAATGTTTTCCGAACCCAGCGCGCGCACCAGTTTTTGCAGCAGGTGCAGCTCTTCGAGCGTGGAATGCGGCGAAGCAAGCGCGCCAATGGCCGCCGGACCTTGCTGGTCGAGCGCGGCCTTGCAGCCGTTGGCGACAAATTCCAGCGCTTCTTGCCAACTGACTTCGCACCACTGCGTGCCACGGCGAATCATCGGCGCACTCAGGCGCTCATCGCCATTGAGGGCTTCGTAGGAAAAGCGGTCTTTATCCGACAGCCAGCATTCGTTGATGGCTTCATTTTCCAGCGGCAGCACGCGCTTGACGCGGTCAAAGCGGGTTTGCACGATGAGGTTCGCGCCCACGCCATCGTGCGGGCTGACCGAACGGCGGCGCGACAATTCCCAGGTGCGCGCAGAAAAACGGAACGGGCGCGAAGTCAGCGCGCCCACCGGGCACAGGTCAATGACGTTGCCGGACAGTTCGGAATCGAGCGTGCGCCCCAAGAAGGGCATGATTTCGGCGTGTTCGCCGCGATACGCCTGCCCCAGTTCCATGTCGCCGGCGATTTCCTGCATGAAGCGCACGCAGCGGGTGCAGTTGATGCAGCGGGTCATGTCGGTGGCGACCAGCGGGCCGAGGTCTTTGTTGAACACGACGCGCTTTTCTTCGCCATAGCGCGACTGGCCGCAGCCGTAGCCGACAGACAAATCCTGCAACTGGCATTCGCCGCCCTGGTCGCAAATCGGGCAGTCCAGCGGGTGATTGATGAGCAAAAACTCCATCACGGCCTTTTGCGCCCGCACGGCGTTTTCCGAATGCGTCCACACTTTCATGCCGTTGGTCACGGGCGTGGCACAGGCGGGCAGCGCCTTGGGCGCCTTTTCTACCTGCACCAGACACATGCGGCAGTTGGCGGCAATCGACAGCTTGCGGTGATAGCAAAAGTGCGGAATGTAGACGCCAGCGAGGTTGGCTGCTTCCATCACGGTGCAACCTTCGTTTACCTGGAGCGCTTTTCCGTCGATTTCAATCTCTAGCATGACGGACTCACATAAATCTGGCTGCCGGCACGCTGCACATCCAGCGGCACAAGGCAGCCCTTGTGCTCAATGTGCCAGGCAAACTCGGATTGGAAATGTTTCAGGAATCCCCGCACCGGCATGGCGGCGGCATCCCCCAGGGCGCAGACGGTGCGCCCCATGATGTTGCCCGCCACCGATTCGAGCAGTTCCAGGTCTTCTTCCCTGCCCTGCCCGTTTTCAATGCGGTGCACGATGCGGTACAGCCAGCCGGAACCTTCGCGGCACGGCGTGCACTGACCACAGGATTCTTCGTGATAGAAGTAGGACAGGCGCTCCAGCGCCTTGACCATGCAGACGGTTTCATCCATCACGATTACCGCGCCCGAACCAAGCATGGAACCGGCAGCCGAGAGGGAATCGTAGTCCATCGTGCAGTCCATGATGATTTCCGCCGGCAGCACCGGCGCGGATGAACCGCCCGGAATCACCGCCTTCAACTTGCGCCCGCCGCGCACGCCACCGGCCAGTTCCAGCAGTTCGGCAAAGGGCGTGCCCATTTCGAGTTCATAGACGCCCGGGCGATTGACGTGGCCGGAGATGGAAAACAGCTTGGTGCCGCCGTTATTCGGCTTGCCCAGGTCCAGATACGCTTGCCCGCCCATGTTGATGATGAAGGGCACCGAGGCGAAGGTTTCGGTGTTGTTGATGGTGGTCGGCTTGCCGTAGAGACCGCAGTTTGCCGGGAACGGCGGCTTGAAGCGTGGTTGCCCCTTTTTGCCTTCAATGGATTCGAGCAGCGCCGTTTCTTCACCGCAGACGTAGGCACCATAGCCGTGGTGGGCGAAGAGTTCAAACGAAAAATCGCTGCCGAGGATGCGCGCGCCCAAAAGACCTGCGTTGCGCGCTTCTTGCAGCGCCTCTTCAAAACGTTCGTAGAGTTCGAAGATTTCGCCGTGAATGTAGTTGTAGCCGCGCGTCGCCCCCGTCGCCCAGGCGGCAATCGTCATGCCTTCAATGACCGCGTGCGGGTTGTAGCGCAGGATGTCGCGGTCTTTGAAGGTGCCCGGTTCGCCTTCGTCGGAGTTGCAGCACAGGTATTTTTCCCCTTCGCCTTTGGGCATGAAGCTCCATTTCAGACCAGTCGGAAAGCCCGCACCGCCACGCCCGCGCAACACGGACGCTTTCATCTCGGCAATCAGGTCCTCGGGCGAGACCTTGCCGGCAATCACCTTTTTCAGCGCCGAGTAGCCGCCGCGCGCCAGATAGTGCTCCAGCCGCCAGCCCGCATCGCCATTCGTATTGGCAAGAATCAATGGACGCAGACTCATTTGCTCTCCAGTTCGGCCAGAAGGCGGTCGATTTTTTCCGGCGTCATCCAGCTACACATTTTGTGGTTGTTGTGCAGCAGCACCGGCGCATCGCCGCAGGCGCCCATGCACTCGCCTTCCTTGAGGGTAAATTTGCCGTCCGGCGTGGTTTCGTTAAAACCGATGCCGAGTTTCTGTTGCAGGTATTCGGCCACGTGCACGCCGCCCGACAGCGCACAGGGCAGATTGGTGCACACGGTAATCTTGTGGCGGCCAACGGGTTTGAGTTCGTACATGTTGTAGAACGTCGCCACTTCATAGACCGCCACTTCGGGCATTTCCAGATAGGCGGCCACTTCGGAAATGGCCTCTTTGGGCAGCCAGCCGGCGTTTTCTTCCTGCGCGATGCGCAGCGCCGACATCACTGCGGACTGCTTTTGCCCCGCCGGATACTTGGCAATTTCCCGATCAATTTTCTGTTTTGCTTCAGCACTGAGCATCGTCGGGTCTCCTATCGGTCAATCTCGCCGAACACGACATCCATCGTGCCGATGATGGCGACCACGTCTTGCAGCATGTGCCCGCGCGCCATGGCGTCCATGGCAGACAGATGCACATAGCCGGGCGCGCGCATCTTCAGCCGCCAGGGTTTGTTGGCACCATCCGAGACGGCATAGACGGCAAACTCGCCCTTCGGATGTTCGACGGCGGCATACACCTCGCCTTCCGGCACATGGATGCCTTCCGAAAAGAGCTTGAAGTGGTGAATCAGCGCTTCCATGTTGGATTTCATCTCAACGCGCTTGGGCGGGGCGACCTTGTGGTCATCCACAATCACCGGCCCGGGGTTTTTGCGCAGCCATTCCACGCACTGGCGGATGATGCGGTTGGACTGGCGCATTTCTTCCACGCGGCACAGATAACGGTCGTAACAGTCGCCCGCCGTGCCCACCGGCACGTCAAACTGCACGCGGTCATACACGGCATAGGGCTGCTTTTTGCGCAAATCCCATTCGACGCCAGAACCGCGCAGCATCACGCCGGTAAAGCCGCGCGCCAGCGCTTCTTCGGGCGAGACGACGCCAATGCCGACGGTGCGCTGTTTCCAGATGCGGTTGTCGCTGAGCAGGGTTTCGTATTCGTCGCAGTATTTCGGGAAGCGTTCGGTGAAGTCTTCAATGAAATCGAGCAGCGAGCCGCGCACCGAGTTCAGCCGTTCGACTTCAGCGGCGTTCTTGAAGCGGCTTTCGCGGTATTTCGGCATCGCATCGGGCAAGTCGCGATAGACGCCGCCGGGGCGATAGTAGGCCGCGTGCATCCGCGCGCCCGAGACCGCTTCGTACATGTCCATGAGGTCTTCACGCTCACGGAAGGCGTAGAGAATCAGCGTCATCGCGCCAATATCCAGCGCGTGCGAGCCGATGTTCATCAGGTGATTGCGGATGCGGGTGATTTCGTCATACATCACGCGGATGTACTGCGCGCGCAGCGGCACTTCAATACCCAGCAGGCGCTCAACGGCCAGGCAGTAAGCGTGCTCATTGACCATCATCGAAACGTAGTCCAGACGGTCCATGTACGGCACGGATTGCACCCAGGTGCGGGTCTCGGCGAGTTTTTCCGTGCCGCGATGCAGCAGGCCGACGTGCGGGTCGGCACGCTGGACGACTTCGCCATCGAGTTCCAGAATCAGGCGCAAGACGCCGTGCGCTGCCGGGTGTTGCGGCCCGAAGCTGATGGTGTGGTTGCGCGTTTCGGCAGGACGTATCTCAAGCTCAGACATGACCGCCTTCTCCATACGTGGCCTCGCGCACGATGCGCGGCGCGTTTTCGCGCGGTGCAATCGTCACAGGCTGATAACACACGCGCGCCGTTTCTTCGTCGTAACGCATTTCCATGTAGCCAGAGACCGGGAAATCCTTGCGCAGCGGGTGGCCGACAAAGCCGTAATCGGTCAGCAGACGGCGCAGGTCGGGGTGACCGTCAAAGGCGATGCCGAACATGTCGAAGGCTTCGCGCTCAAACCAGTTGGCAGACGGCCAGAGGTCGACCACCGAAGGTACCACCGGGAAGGCATCATCCGGCGCATACACGCGCACGCGCAGCCGCCAGTTGTGCGCCAGTGACAGCAGATGGGCAACGGCGGCGTAACGCTGCGGCTTTTTCACCGCGCCGTTGGCGTAGCCGGAATAGTCGATGCCGGACAAGTCGACCAGTTGTTCAAAACGCAGCGCGGCATCATCGCGCAGCGTGCGCATGGCTTCGAGGTAGTGTTTGGCGTCGATGACCACGGTCAGCTCGCCGTTGTGATGCGCAAGCTCGCCGATTGCTTCCGGCGCCAGCGCAGCACGCACGGCGGTTTCGAGACGCTCCAGTTTGGCACTCATGTTGTTGCGCCCCTCATCGTGCAATGGTGTTGGTGCGGCGAATCTTGTTCTGCAATTGCAGCAGACCGTAGATCAGCGCCTCGGGCGTCGGCGGACAGCCCGGCACGTAAATATCCACCGGCACCACGCGATCACAGCCACGCACCACGGAATAGGAATAGTGGTAGTAGCCGCCACCGTTGGCACAGGAACCCATGGAAATCACCCAGCGCGGCTCGGGCATCTGGTCATAGACCTTGCGCAGCGCCGGTGCCATTTTGTTGGTCAGCGTGCCGGCGACAATCATCAGGTCAGACTGGCGCGGGCTGGGACGGAAGATGGAGCCGAAGCGGTCCAGGTCATAGCGGGCGCAGCCGGCGTGCATCATTTCCACCGCACAGCAGGCCAGACCAAACGTCACCGGCCACAGCGAACCCGAACGCCCCCAGTTAATCACCGCATCGAGCGATGTGGTGATGAAGCCCTCGCGAAAAACGCCTTCGATACTCATGCGCTGCTTACTCCCAGTCGAGGGCGCCGTTCTTCCACTCGGCAATGTAGCCGATTACCAGCACCGCCAGAAACACCATCACCGAACCGAAGACAAACCAGCCGGTCGCATCCCCTGCGTTGATGAACTCGCGAAACACCGTCGCCCAGGGGAACAGAAAGGCAATTTCAAGGTCAAAGAGGATGAAGAGGATGGCGATGAGGTAGTAGCGGACATCAAACTTCATGCGCGCGTCTTCAAAAGCGTTGAAGCCGCACTCGTATTCAGAAAGTTTTTCTTTGTCAGGACGATACGGACCCAGCACACGCCCCACGATGATGGGGATAAAACCGAAGACACACCCTACGAGAACAAAAACCAGTACAGGAAAATAGCCTTCCAGCATTCAACACCCCTTGAAGTGCTCGTTCATGCTTGCGGAAAACGGGCAGCCAGGTGTGTTTCCGGCACTGTCTGTCACCAACCCGTTCAAATGTTGGTGCCGACGATGAGACTCGAACTCATACGGCTTGCGCCACTACCCCCTCATCCTGAACGGCGCCTGCCCGTACCCGCGGCCGTACATGGCCGGGGACTGAGTCGAGAACGTCATTGGACCGGTGTACGCCATGACTCCGGACCTGCGGAAATCCGGCCTGTAGTACTGCCGGTACATTTCCGTCGCCGGATATCTTGCGTAT
>JAFZMK010000097.1 GCA_017553285.1 Rhodocyclaceae bacterium | reverse complement strand
CGCGCCCGTGACCAGCACCGCCAGCGCGCCGGAAGCGGGCGCGGACATCGGGCAGACGCGGCGGGAAGCGGGCGCGCTCAGCGGCGCGCGCGCAGCGCAAAGTGACACCAGCGCCTTGCTGCGCGACGTGCCCGGAATGCAAACCAGCGGCGCGGGCGCGATTTCGGCGCTGCCGGTGTTGCACGGCATGGCCGATGACCGCCTGCGCGTGGCCGTCGATGATGTTGACCTGCTGCCCGCCTGCCCGAACCACATGAACCCGCCGCTTTCCTACATCGCACCGGCGCGTGTGGCGCGCGTGCGGGTGTTTGCCGGCACGGCACCGGTGAGCGAAGGCGGCGACCAGATTGGCGGCGTCGTGCGTGTGGAAGGCGAAGCGCCGCGCTTTGCCCGCGCCGGTGCGCCGCGCGCCAGCGGCGAAGTGTCCGGCTTCTGGCGCGGCAATGGTCGTCAGACGGGCAGCGCGCTGACTGCGTCGCTGGCAGGCGAAGGTACTGCGCTGCGCTATGACGGCGCCTATGGCCGCAGCGACAACCTGCACGCCGCGCGCGCCTTCAAGCCCGAAGATCTGCGCGACGATGGCAGCCTGATTGCGGGCGACGAAATTGCTTCCACCGCCTTCGAGCGCGCCCAGCACGACCTGGGGCTGGCGCTGCGCCACGGCGCGCACCAGTTGCGGCTGGAGGGTGCCTGGCAAAACGTGGTCTTTGAAGGTTTTCCCAATCAGCGCATGGATATGACCGGCAACCACGATGCCCGCTATACCGCGCGCTATCAGGGCGAGTTTGAACACGCCACGCTGCGCGCCCGCGCCTGGCGGCAGCAAACGCGCCACGCCATGGATTTTGGCCGCGACCGCCAGCACTACGGCACCGGTATGCCGATGCGCGCGCAGGCCGACAACCCCGGCGCGGCGCTGGAAGCCGATTGGTACGCCAGCGCGCGCGACACCGTGCGCGCGGGCCTCGAATGGCACCGCCACGCGCTGTGGGACTGGTGGCCGCCGGTGGGCGCAGCGGGCGTGATGCAGCCGGACGTGTTCTGGAACATCTACGACGGACGGCGCGAACGGCGCGAAGCCTGGCTGCAATGGGAAGCGCAGCGCAGCGCGCGCTGGTTGAGTGTGCTCGGCGCGCGTGCGGCGCGGGTAACGACCTCTGCCGGGCGCGTACAAGGCTATGACGACAGCCGCATGGCGCTGTGGGGCGAAGATGCCGCGCGCTTCAACGCCGGTGCGCGCCATCATGCCGACACCTTGCTGGATGCCGCCGCGCAGCTTCGCTTCACGCCCGCCGCCACGCAGCGGTATGAAATTTCGCTGGCGCGCAAAAACCGCGCCCCCAATCTGTACCAACGCTACGCCTGGAGCACGCAGCCGATGGCCGCCTTGATGAACAACATGACCGGCGACGGCAACGGTTACATTGGCAACCCTGATTTGCGCCCCGAGACCGCGCACACTTTCGCCGTCTCCGGCCACTGGCAGGCGGCGGGCGAGGAACCCGGTTACGAACTGGACGCGAGCGCGTGGTGGAGCGAAATCCACAACTTCATCGACGCCGAACGCTGCACGCACGGCCAGTGCGGGGCAGCCAATGCGCAGGTGCGCGATGGCTTCGTGCTGCTGCGCTACGTCAATCAGCCCGCGCGCTTGCAGGGGCTGGACGTTTCCGCCCGCCTGCGCCTGCGTCCGGGGCTGCACCTGAACGCGCTGCTGGGCTTGCTGCATGGTGAGAACCGCGCCACCGGCGAGGGTCTCTACAACATCATGCCCGCGAACCTCAAACTCGGCCTGCAAACGCAGCGCGGGCGCTGGGCAGGCGAGGTGCAAACGCAGTTTGTCGCCGCCAAGACGCACCGCAGCACCGTGCGCAACGAAATGCGCACCGCTGGCTACGCGCTGGTCAACGCCCGCATGAGTTACGAGACGCGCGGCCTGCGGCTGGATTTTGGCGTCGACAATCTTTTTGACCGCTTCTATCAACCGCCGCTAGGCGGCGCCTATCTGGGGCAGGGCGCTTCGATGAGCACGCGCTCGCTGCCCTGGGGCACGCCCGTGCCCGGCGCGGGGCGCTCGTTCTACGTCGGTTTGAACATCCGTTTTTGAGGAGGGAGACACCACATGAAAAATCGTTGCCCAAAAACAGCCCGCCGCCTGAACGTCGTGTTTGCGGCGTTGTGGCTTGCCGCCTGCGGCGCGGACGGCCCCGACGTGCCCGCCCCGGATGGTCGCACGGCGCAGGAAATTACCTTCCCCGCGCCGCCCGCGCCCGATGCCAATGGGCGCACGCAGGCGCTCGCCCGCGCCAGTTCTGGCCTGCCGGTGGTCTATGAAAGCCGCACGCCGCAAGTGTGCGAAGTCGACGCGCTCAGCGGCTGGGTGCAGATGCGCGCGCAAGGTGTGTGCATCATTCTTGCCCGTCAAAGCGGCGACGAACAATTCCGCCCCGCGCAGGCCGAGCAGGAAATCCGCGCCGCCGCGCCCGCGCCCGTGCCCGCCGAAGGCGTGCGCCGCTACACGGTGCAGGCGGTGTTTCATGAGCCGGACACGCAGCCGTTCGACAGCATTTTTATCGGCAGCTTTGAACGCGACGAGCGCACGGGCGAGATTCGCAACCTGCACGGCGCGCTTTCGCAATCCATGACCGGCGCCGCCAACGGCACGGGCGCGTGGGAAGAAATGTCGCACGTCACGCTGACGCACACCTTGTCGGTACTCGCCGATGACGCCGCTGGCGGCACGCTGGTCACGGTCTTTCGCCTGCCGACGACGAACACGCTCTCTGCCTCCCCGCGCGACAACGGCACCGACGGCTGGTCGCCCGGCAGCGGGCGCGCGCTCTATTACGGCTACGACGGCGGCGCGTACACGCAGCCCAATCCGGGCAACGCCTACGTGCGCATTTTCGTGCCGCGCGACCCACTCGCGCCGCTCAACGCCCAGCAACTTGCCCGCATCGCCTACGCCGACTGCACGCCCGAAGGCATGATGGGCGACGTGTGCATGACGGGCACCGATGCGGCGTTCTACGGCGTTTCCGGCTCCATGGGCGGCTACCCGGTGGCGCAGCACATTGCGCTGGATTCGTCAGCGGCAGACTAGGGCGCGCGCGTGACCTGAAAAGAAGGGTTTTTGCGGCGCTGTTCGCGCGATGCTCCCGCGCCCCCGGCGGCTATGCTGGGGGCGTTTTCGTACATGGGGGTGCGCCGTGAAAAATGCGCTTGTCTTGCCGCTGTTGTTGCTGTATGGCCGCTTCTGCGTTGCGGCAGAAAGCACGGTCGGCGCGGCTGCGCCCGATTTTGGCATGAGCCTGGTGCGCATGTTTTTCAGCCTGCTGGTGGTGCTGCTTGTCGTCATCGGCGGGCTGCTGGTGGTGCGCCACCTGCAACAGCCGCGCGGCGCGATGGCGGGGATGAAAATTCTCGGCGCGGTGGCAGTAGGGCAGCGCGAGCGCGTCGTGCTGCTGGAAGTGCCCGACAAGGTGCTGGTGCTGGGCGTGACCAGTTCGCAGGTCAACACACTACACACGCTGGAACGCACCAGCCTGCCGGAAGCGCCCGCGCAAGAGGGCGCTGCACCCGTGCGCGGCATTGAATTTGCCCGCCTGCTGCGCCGCAAGCTGGATGCCTCGCCCACGGAGCCGCAAGCATGAAGATGAACCGCGCATTTGGCCTGCTGTTGCCCGTTGCGCTGCTGGCGCTGCCTGCGGCTGCCTGCGCGCAGGGCGTGCCGGCGCTGACCATGACGCCCGCACCCGCTGGCGGTGCCACCTATACGCTGAACGTGCAGACACTGGTCTTGATGACCGTGCTCTCGTTCATTCCCGCAATCGTGCTGATGGGCACCTGCTTTACGCGCTGCATCATCGTCTTCGGCCTGCTGCGCACGGCGATGGGCACGCAAACTTCGCCGCCCAACCAGGTGCTGCTGGGGCTGACGCTGTTTTTGACCTTTTTCATCATGTACCCGGTCGCCAGCCACGTCTATGAAGATGCCTACGAGCCGCTGTCGGTCGGCCAGATTCAACTGGACGAAGCCGCCAACCGCGCCAGCGTGCCGGTAAAAGAATTCATGCTCAACCAGATGCGCGATCAGGACTTGAAACTGTTCGTCGAGCTGGCGGATGTGAGCGAGGTGGAAAAGCCCGAAGATTTGCCGCTGCGCGTCATCATGCCCGCCTATGTCACCTCCGAGCTGAAAACCGCCTTCCAGATTGGCTTTGTCATCATCATTCCGTTTCTGATTATTGACCTCGTCGTCGCCTCGGTGCTGATGTCGATGGGGATGATGATG
>JAFZMK010000096.1 GCA_017553285.1 Rhodocyclaceae bacterium | reverse complement strand
TTGCTCCACACCACGGCGTACATGAGGCGGCAATAGCATCGCAGATCGTGCCTTGACTTGCTCCACATCGAGTGCACGCAATGTACGCAGACAGTCGCCGGGCGGTCGTCCATACGATCGAGCAGCGGGCTGGTGTACGGCTCCTCGTCCGGCGGCGTAATTGCTGCCGCCTCGCTCATCTCGTGCGCCAAGGCTTCGTCCAGCGCCGCCGCTTCGTCCCTCTCTTCCATTCATTACCTCCTGGCGTTTTGCTTCCAGTTGCGCATCGGCCAGCGCAGTATCCGTTTTGGCCGCTGCGACAATGACGCGCGCTTTGTGGCGCACGTCGCCTGTCACCACAATCGGCGCACCGAAGCTGCGCGCACGCGCCACCACGATTGCGCGCTCGATGTCCTTGCGCCCGCCGCCATGCGATACGCGGATGGCCGTGCCATCGTCCCGCAACCCGTTGCGGATGACCGTGCCGGTCTTGGTGATCTGTTTTCCGGCGGAAATGGCCTCGGTATAGATGCGCAGCAGTTTTTGCGATTCGGCCTTCTGCCGGTCTTTCAGATTGAGCCGCGCCTTGACTTGCTGGCTGGCAAGCACGCTCAGGTCACGCTGCCAGTTGCGCCCACCCAGTCCGGCGCGACGGGTGCGATAGTTGGCCAACAGTTCGATGCGCTCGCGCTCGTGGCGTGCGGCCATGCGTTCTCGGCATTCGTAATACGCTTCGGTGAGCGTGAGCTTGCCCGACCAGCCAGGCGCGATGCCGTTCGCTTCGCGTTTTCTGACGGCAGCATCTCGCGCGCGCAGTGCGGCCAGTGCTGCCTTGTCGCCCTTCTGCGCCTCGGCGCGCAGCCAGTCCGCCCAGGACAAAATCGGCGTTTGCGCGCGCAGCGCCATACGGCCATTCCAGTATTCCGCGCTCGCCCGCCGCCGCTCGATGCCCAGCGATGCGCTGGCTTGCTGGTAGAGGCTGCGCTTGCGGATACGGTCGCAGTCGCTGGCCTTGATTTGCGCGCGCCGCTTGCGGTTCGCCGCGATTGCATCACGCTGCCGCTGGTTGCGCTGCGTGCGCAATTTCGACAAGCCGTCGCGTCGGGCTGTGCGGTTGCGCTCGGTTTCGGATTTGTAGCGTGCCCAGAGCGCGCCGGTGTAGTGCCCGCCCAGCGGACGTTTTTCGTAGGTCTTTTTCGCAGGCTTGCGCGCACCCTGGGCGGCCTCAAACTCGCCCATCTTGGCGGTGAGCTTCGCTTTCGACAAGTTGCGGTCAATCGTGCTGGCCTTCACCGCCACCTTGCCGTCGGCAGTGGCAATGACGAGGCCGTTGCCACGCTCCTTTATGACCAGGCCATGCTCGTCCAGTACGTTGTGCAGGTCTTGCCAGGTGGCGGCAGCGCGCATCTGCTCGGTGATGTTTTCGCGCTTGATCCAGCCGATTAAGCTCTCCTGGCCGGTGTGCTGCTCCATGTCACGCGCGCGGCCTGCGCTGATGCTGCGCGTCGCCTCGTGATTGTCCACCGCCAGGCCGTATTCGCGCTCGATGCGGGCGCAGGTGGCGGCCATTGTCCTGTACGACTGCCAGGGGTCGTGCACGCGGTAAGTGGTCGGATGCACGCGGTTGATGGCGATGTGCATGTGCAGGTTGTCTGTGTCGGTGTGCACGACGCTGATTCGCTGGTGTTCGCCAAAGCCCAGGTCGCTGACAATTTCGTGCTCGATTTTTTTGAGCGTCTCAGTATCGACGTTTTCGCCCGCGCGGAAGCTGATCAGCATGTGATAGGTCTTGTCCGATCGCGCGCGGGTGTTGCGCATCTGCGTTGCCCGCACTTCCAGCACCGCCGCCGCTGCCGTGTCCGAGATGCAGTTGGTGATGTTGACCGCCTCGACACGCTCTTCCTTGTCCTGCGTGTCGGTCAGGTAGTCCACCAGCCCGGAGAAGCTGCTCAGGCTGGCGCAACGCATCGGGATGTGCTTGGCAATCATTCTTCTTCTCGTTGGCGTTACCGGAAGAACTTTTCAATACCGGCCAGGAGCTTTTCCTGCGTGCCTTCGATCTTGTGCAGCAAGTCGCGGATGTTGCCGACGCCGAAGCGCAGCGCGCGCGGCTCATCGGTCAACCACAGTTTGAGCAAGCCACCCAGACGGCCAAGGTCGGCATTGATGCGCAGCAGGTCTTCAATGCCTTTCAGGTCGCAGGAGGATCGGGGCACGATGCCCTGGCCGACGCTGCGCAGCCAGGCGGCCACCGACTGATTCGTCAGCGCGGCGTAACGCTCGATGACGGCCTTCTCTTGGGCATTGACCGGCACGCGCAAGTGATGACTGCGCTTGTCGGTGACTACTTCTTGGGTCGCTGCGGTTTCCATCATGGTGTTCCTTCCTGCCCGACGACCAATGCCGTCGGGCAGGGCTTGGGTTGTCTCCCTGGCGGCGCAGCCGCCAGGCTGAAGCCTCGCAGAGCAGGATGCCGTTGAGCACCCCAGGTGCGAATAAGGGGCGGTGAAGTTAGATAGCTCGCTTGCGAGTTAGCTAACTTTACCCATCCTGCCCCGCCTTCGGCGTTTTTTCGCCAGGACGAATGGTAGCACGCCTGATTTGAGTTAGTTGCTATTTGCTTTTAATTTTGTAAAATGCAGGCCGAGCAACATTAAACACCGGCTTGTATGCACACAAATACACAGTTAAACAACAAACGGGCGCAGAAATCCACCGTTTCTGCAACGAAATCCACCGTTCCGCTGGCGGAATGGATGACGTTGCCTGGAAAACGGGTGTCGTCATGGGCGGCCTTTTTGCCTGCGCGCGATGAGGTGCTGCACGCCGTCATGCTCGGCTACGACATACGAACGATCTACACCTGGTTGCACGACACAGGACGCTATCCAGGCTCTTACGAGACGTTCCGGCGATGTGTGCAGCGCGCCCAACGTGATTTGCGTAACGCTGAATCCACCGCCGCGCCAATCAAACCCAAACCCACCGCCGCGCCCGCAGATGGCATCGGCGGTTTTGCTTATGGCCAAAAACCTGATGAGGAGTTGTACTAATGACACGTATCCACATGATCCTGCAAGGCAAAGGGGGGGTCGGGAAAAGCATGATTGCCGCCCTGATTGCCCAGTACAAGGCAAGCCAAGGTGTTGCGCCTCTGTGTATCGACACCGATCCGGTCAACGCGACATTTGCGGGCTATGAGGCACTGGCCGCCCAGCGCCTGCACATCATGGACGATGATGAAATCAACCCGCGCAATTTCGATGCCTTGATTGAGTTGATTGCGTCTACCGAGACGGACGTAATTATCGACAACGGCGCGGCATCGTTTGTGCCGTTGGCTCACTACCTCGTGAGCAACCAGGTGCCCGCTCTGCTGCGGGATATGGGGCACGACCTCATCGTGCACACGGTCGTCACTGGCGGGCAGGCGCTGCCAGATACGGTGAACGGGTTTGCTCATTTGGTCGAGCAGTTGCCTGCGGAATGCCAGTTTGTTGTCTGGTTAAATCCGTACTGGGGCGCGATAGAGCGCGAAGGCAAAACGTTTGAACAGATGCGGGCATACACGAGCAACCGCGACCGCGTGGCGGCCATCATCCGCATCCCTGCCCTGAAACCCGAAACCTATGGCCGCGACCTGGAAGACATGCTGCGCGCCCGCAAAACATTTGCCGAGGCGCTCAATGATCCCGATCTGACCATCATGACCAAGCAGCGCCTGAAAATCGTGCAACGGCAGCTATTCGAGCAACTCGCCGCGAACATGATGACGATCTGACAGG